>JACRCG010000192.1 GCA_016219145.1 Deltaproteobacteria bacterium
ATACCATCAGGTATACGTTTCAGTCAATTCAATTTCAGTAAATATCCAAAAGTCAAACCTTCACCCAGTCTGAGACCGGCACACACGCCCACCTTTAACCCACTCCCTCAAAAAACATCTTGACAAATCCGGCCGATCATATTATCTACTATAACCATAGATATTATGGTAATAATTTACGGGGCAGGAATTTCATGACAACACAACCGATTGACTACCGTCTGGACGGTATCTACCGCCAGCGTCAGGAAGGTTTTTTCATGCAGCGGGTCAAACTGCCGGCGGGGGTATTCTCGGCCGAACAGGCCCGTGCGATTGCCGACGTATCCTCACGTTTCGGCCAGGGCGCCATCCATCTTACCACGCGCGGCAGCATTGAAATCCACTGGCTGCTGGAAGGTGATCTGATCGAGGTCAAGCGAGTATTGGCCAAGGTTGGCCTGACATCACGCGGCGCCTGCGGCGGCGCAGTTCGCGGCATTACCTGTTCCAGCCAGGGCGCGGCGGAATTTCCTGCATTGGAAGCGATGGCGCGCAGACTGCACCGTCACTTTGTCGGCAATCCCCGTTTCGAGCGTCTGCCGAAGAAGTTCAAGATCGGTGTAGAGGCCGATACGGCCAGCCGCCGTCATCTGATCCAGGATGTCGGGCTGGTCTTTGCCGGCAGTGACACCGACGGTACCCGCTTCGATGTTTATCTGGGGGGCGGTCTGGGGCGCGAACCGCAGGCCGGCTTTCTTTATGAAGCAGCCGTAAACGAGAAGCGCATCATTCCGCTGATCGAAGCGGTGGCCAGGGTCTATGCCGCCAACACACCAGCCGGAAAACGAGTCAAGCACCTGATCCGTGAAATTGGTGAGCCCGAGTTTCGGCGGCGGCTGACGCTGGAACCCTCCTTTAACGAGGAACTTCCGGCGCAAGCAGGACTTCCGGAAGGTCTGACGCCTGCTGCCGCGAACCGTCGCCTGGAAGCCCGTTTTTTTGGCGGTGTACTATCCGCAGAGCTGCTTGCTGAACTGGCCGATTTTGCTGCCGCATGGTCTGGCGGGCTGTTGATGGCAACTGCCGATCAGGATATCGCTTTTCACATTGCCGATACTGTCAATCTGGCCGATGCTGCCGAAGCGCTGAAACTGGCCGGTTTTGCTCTTGACGCCACGACCTTCCGGGTCTGCCCCGGCGCTCACCTCTGCAAGGTTGGGTTATCGCCAACCCGCGATGTCGCCCGCACAATCAGCGCCGCGATGGGACCGGCGGCAAAGCAGCTGACCTGGGCACTGTCTGGCTGCCCCAATTCCTGCACCCAGCCGCAGCTGGCCGAAATCGGGATTGTCAGCTCCAGTCTGGTGAAAGACGAGCAGGGTGAGCGCACACCACGCTTCGATCTGTACCGGCCGAACAGTGAAGGCCTGGGAAGCGCCTTTGAACATTCACTGACACTGGACGAGCTCTGTAGCAAGGTGCGGGAGATCGGCTGATCGCCCGCACCACTGTTCTGGTTCGCTATTTTTTTAAATTTTTTGTATATATAAACCATAGATATTAAATACAATGGACAGCAAGATGGCTCTGACAGTCGACCGGCAAAAAATTTCCGCGCTCATCAGCAGCCCCGTTTCGAGCGGAACGGCTGATGTTTTGCGCCGACAGGGCAACGTCTTCTTTGTTGGGGGCAACCTGCCTGTGTACGAGACCCTGGAAACCATGTTCGAGAGTTACTGCATGGAATCGACCGGCCTGTTTCACCTCACTTTCGGCGACAGCGGCAACCTGCAAAGAGGCCTTGAAATGGCGCGATTGATCAAGAAAAACTTCAGTGTCCGGCTGATGGGCAGGCTCGACTATCCTGTCCCGGCGGAAACGGTCGAACAGATCTACGCTGCCGGAGTTGATATTCTGGACATTCCGCTGCCGGTTTGCAGCAGCGCGTCAGACAGCACACTAATATCTGATCACACCGCCAGACAAGCCACGCTTGATGCCGCCCGGCTGGTCTTTCCCGGATGGTCGGTGGTAGCGAGCCTGGAGGCCGATCAGATGGCGACCGGCGCTACAATGGCCGTCATAGATAGCCTGCTCGCAAAGGGCATCATGCCGCTGGTATCTTTTTCGGGAAATACCGCCCTGAAGGAGCCTGATGATGCCGCTGCCGTATTCAGCCACCTGGCATCAGGCTGGAAAAAACATCACGTGCCGGTAAAAACCTTGCTGCCGCTGATCACTCTCATCACACCACTCGTCCCAAGGGAGGAACCGGGACTTGTCAGAGGGTTCATTGACAGGATTCGCGACCGGCATCAGCTGGCCAGTTCTGATCTGCAGCGGCGACTGCGCGTCGGACAGGCTGCGGACTCACTTGACTCGGCGGAATTATAACATGGAGCCGATCTCTTTCGACAAGCCGCTCAAGATCGATACCCGTCCGCTCTGGCTGATTCTGGTTGACAGGACAGCGCGTTATCAGGTGCTGGCCGCCCTGGCGCTGCTGGCTTTGATCGCCTGGCAGCTGACTCCTCCGGCCGGACTCTCTGCTGCCGGATATCACTCACTGGTGCTGTTCGGCGTCACGGTCGTACTGTGGGTGTCGGGCCTCCTTCCAATCGCCGTGACCGCACTGCTTTCAATGGTAATGCTGCCGCTGACCGGCATTCTGCCGGCCAAACAGACGTATGCGCTCTTCGGCAACGAAGCGGTGTTTTTTATCCTGGGCGCATTTATTCTGGCGGCTGCCATGACCGGCACCGGCCTGTCCGCCCGTCTGGCCCGTGCAATGCTGGCCCGCTTCGGCAGGACACCCCGGCGCCTGGCGCTGACCGTCTACCTGTTGGCAGCCGGGCTTTCGTTCTGCATGAGCGAACATGCCGTGGCAGCCATGCTGTTTCCGGTGGTTGCCGAGATCAGCGACAGCCTCTCGCTCAAAGCGGGCAAAAGCAGTTATTCACGCTTACTTTTCATGTCGATCGCCTGGGGCTGCATCATCGGCGGGATAGCAACATTTCTTGGCGGCGCCAGAGCCCCGCTGGCCGTGCAGATGCTGCGGGAAAACAGCGGGCTGGAATTCTCGTTCATGGACTGGACGCTGGCTTCAATCACGATCGTTGCACCGCTCCTTCTGATCGGCTTTCTTGTACTGGAGCGCTTCTTTCCGATTGACATCACTGATGTCGAAGGGGGACTGCGACTGCTTAACCGCAAGCGGCTTGAGATCGGCAAGCCGGGAGGCAACGAGATTATCACCGCGCTCGTCATGATCCTGACCATCGGCGCCTGGATGATCTACGGCAGGGAACTGGGGCTGGCAAACATAGCCCTGCTGGCTACAGCGGCCTTATTCACCTTCCGGGTCGTATCCTGGGAGAAAATCGAAGAGTACGTCAACTGGGGCATAATCCTGATGTACGGCGGTTCGATCGCCCTGGCCAGCGCCCTGGAAAAGACCGGCGCCGCACTCTGGATCGTAAAAAAAGGGCTGGGCGCTTTTTCACCGACGCCGTTTGTTGTCATAGCACTGATTTCGCTTGTAGCAATCGTCCTGACCGAATGTATCAGTCACGCGGCGGTAGTCGCCATTTTGATGCCGATAGGGCTGGGACTGGCGCAGGGGCTCGGCATAGATCCGAAGATCATGACCCTGGCTATCGCCCTGCCGGCCGGACTGGCCTACTGCCTGCCGATGGGCACACCGGCAACGGCGATTGTCTACGGCTCCGGGCATCTCAGCAGCCGCGAAATCATAATTCCGGGAGCCCTGATCATGACTGTTTCATGGCTGCTGTTTTTGGGCTCAGTGCTCTTTGTCTGGCCTTTGATCGGCCTCAGATTATAGAAATACGGAAAAATCGCATGAATTCACTCATACCTGTCATAACACCTGACGCCACTCCGGCCGAAATTCTGAGAACCGGGATTGAAGCCGCCAACGGCCCGGTCTCTCTGGCCTGTTCCTTCTCGCTGGAGGATGTGGCCATTATCGACATCGCCCACCAGGCCGGTATCAAACTGGGGGTGTTTGCCCTTGACACCGGCCGTCTGAACGAAGAGACTTACGAGATAGCCGAGGCTCTGATTGAGCGCTACCGACTGAAGATCGACTGGTATTTTCCGCGTCATGACGCAGTGGAACAGCTGGAGCGTTGCGAAGGGCTGTTCTCGTTTCGGGAATCACTGGGAAAGCGCCACGCCTGCTGCGCCATCCGCAAGGTAGAGCCGCTTGGACGGGCGCTGAAAGAGTTGAAAGGCTGGGTAACCGGCATGCGCCGCCAACAGAGCGTCACCCGCAGCGATCTGAAAGCTATCGAACTGGACGAGCTGAACAGCGGCATTCTCAAGATCAACCCACTGCTTGACTGGAGCGAGGAACATCTGCTGGCCTACACCGAAGAGCGGCGCCTGCCGAAGAACCGCCTTTACAGCCTGGGCTACCGCTCCATCGGCTGCGCCCCCTGCACCAGAGCGGTGCATGAAGGTGAAGACGCCAGGGCGGGACGCTGGTGGTGGGAGAATCCGGAAAACAAGGAATGCGGGCTGCATCGGCGCTGAACAAATCCGAAGACAATAGAACGCGGATGACGCGGATTGAGCGGATCTACGCAGATAAAACCAAATCATTTTACGGGTTGAAACCATTATATCTATGAATGGCAGTTGCACCGCAGGACGCAGAGCTTCACAGAGAAAACAGATAGTTATTGGAAATACTGAAGTCTCCAAAATGGTGAAACGTTTAAGACGTTAACTTCTTGATTTTACTCCGCGTTCCTCCGCGCCCTCTGCGGTAAATGCTTTTTCTGGGTTATATTCAGGATTTGGCGCTTGACCGGTTTTGCTTTAACCAAGGCTTCATAAGTTACCGTTTTATGATTTATAATCTGTGGTTATCCGCTACATCCGCGTCATCCGCGTCCTATTGCATTTAACAGAAAAGATTATGAGGTACCTTATATGAGTCTGAATCTTACCCATTTGCAACAACTGGAAGCCGAAAGCATCCACATCCTGCGCGAGGTGGTGTCCGAATTTGCCAATCCGGTCATGCTCTATTCGATCGGCAAGGATTCGGCCGTCATGCTGCATCTGGCCCGCAAGGCCTTTTATCCGGCCCCGCCCCCCTTTCCGCTGCTGCACGTGGATACCACCTGGAAGTTCCGCGAAATGATCCAGTTCCGGGACAAGATGGCGGCCGAATGCGGACTTGACCTGATCGTGCATATCAACGAGGAGGGGGTCCGACAGGGAATTTCCCCCTTTACCCACGGTTCAGCGCTCTATACCGATATCATGAAGACCGAGGGACTCAAGCAGGCCCTGGACCGCTACAAGTTCGATGCCGCCTTCGGCGGCGCCCGCCGGGATGAGGAGAAGTCTCGGGCCAAGGAGCGCATTTTTTCCTTCCGCAGCGCCAATCACCGCTGGGACCCCAAGGACCAGCGCCCGGAACTCTGGAACCTGTACAACACCCGCATCAAGCCGGGCGAAAGCATCCGCGTCTTTCCGATTTCCAACTGGACCGAACTGGATGTCTGGCAGTACATCCACCTGGAGAATATTCCGATTGTACCGCTCTACTACGCCGCTGTCAGGCCGGTGGTGGAGCGGGACGGCATGCTGATCATGGTCGATGACGAACGCCTGGATCTCCAGCCGGGGGAAACGATCCAGCATAAATCGGTCCGTTTCCGCACCCTGGGGTGCTACCCGCTGACCGGCGCAGTCGAATCAACCGCCAACACCCTGCCGCAGATCATTCAGGAGATGCTGCTGACCAAAACATCCGAGCGCCAGGGACGTCTGATCGACCATGATTCGGCCGGGTCGATGGAGAAGAAGAAACAGGAAGGGTATTTCTAAAACTCGGCCGCGTCCGATCAGACATATCCGTCAGATCGGTCCGATCCGTCGGATTGGACGGCCCCAAAAATTACCGAGGTTACATATGGCACACCAGTCCGATTTGATCGAACACGATATTCTGGCCTACCTGAAGAGTCAGGAAGAGAAGTCACTGCTGCGCTTCATCACCTGCGGCAGCGTCGATGACGGCAAGAGCACCCTGATCGGGCGGCTGTTGTGGGATTCCAAGATGGTCTTCGAAGATCAGCTGGCGGCTCTGGAGGCTGACAGCAAAAGGGTCGGCACCCAGGGAGGCGCCATCGACTATGCCCTGCTGCTGGACGGCTTGCAGGCCGAGCGGGAACAGGGCATTACCATTGACGTAGCCTACCGTTTCTTCTCGACCGACCGGCGCAAGTTCATCGTCGCCGACACCCCCGGCCACGAGCAGTATACCCGCAACATGGTCACCGGCGCTTCCACCGCCCAGGTGGCGGTCATTCTGGTGGATGCCCGCAAGGGGCTCTTGACCCAGACCAGGCGTCACAGCTTTCTGGTTTCGCTGGTCGGCATCCGCCATGTGGTGCTGGCGATCAACAAGATGGACCTGATCGATTTCGACCAGCAGAAGTTCGACGCAATCCGCCGCGACTACGATCAATTTGCCGCACCGCTCGGTTTTGCATCGATCACCGCCATCCCGCTCTCGGCCTTGAACGGCGACAACATGATCGAATCCAGCGCTAACACACCCTGGTACAACGGGCCGACCCTGATGGAATTTCTGGAAACATTCCAGGTGGAGGGGGACAACCGGGCCCTGCCGTTCAGGATGCCGGTGCAGTGGGTCAACCGCCCCAACCTTGATTTTCGCGGCTTCTGCGGCACGATTGCGGCCGGTACGATCCGTCCGGGAGATGAGCTGCGAGTGGCTTCATCCGGGCGCAGCAGCCGGGTGGCCCGCATAGTAACGATGGGTGGCGACCTGGCCGAGGCGACCGCCGGACAGGCCGTGACCCTGACACTGGCGGACGAGATCGACGTCAGCCGGGGAGACATGCTGACCGCTCCGGAGGCCCCGCCGATCCATGCCCGCCATCCTGAGGCGCACCTGGTCTGGATGCACGACCAGCCCTTGCAGCCGGGACAGATTTACCTGGTCAAGACCGCCACCGCTGTGACCCCCGGCCGGGTCACCGGCGTACAGTACACGGTGGATGTCAATACCCTTGAGCAGAAGCAGGCTCCGACGCTGGGGCTGAACGAAATCGGCGTTGTCCGTCTGGAGCTTGACCGTCCGATCTCGTTTGACAGCTACAGCCAGAACCGGGACACCGGCAGTTTTATCCTGATTGACCGTTTCTCTAACGCCACCGTGGCAGCCGGCATGGTCATCACGGCTCTGCCGATGGATCCGCAAAAAGCCGAGCAGACCTTATCCAGTGCGGAGTGGCAGGGTACAGAAGCAGCACCTCCCAGACGTATAAACCTGAGTGAAGCCACAATCAACGGCACCGGGGTAAACGTAGTTGATCTGACCGCTGAAACTGGTCCGATAGAATTTGATGCATCCGGCAGCTTTTTCGACTATCTTGGAAAAGGAAACCGGATTCTTTTCCGCCTGCGTGGTTTGGGACAACTGGCTGCGGCGGCAAACCTGGCCTACCAGCACACTCTGTCATTTGAATTCGACCGCACGGCGGAAGGGGTCAGTATCCTGCTTTTCAAACGGGGCACAGATGCGGGGAGCAAAATCTCCGGCGACGAAGGGACCGGAATATGAACAGCGATATCACGCCGCAGCTGGCGGAGAAATTTGAGAATCTGAAGCAGGTTCTGACCGGCCTGGAAAGCGCTGTTGTAGCTTTTTCGGGCGGCGTCGATTCTTCTCTTCTGCTGGCAGTGGCAGTAATAGTGCTTGGTGATAAGGCTCTGGCGGTTACGGCAACATCCGAAACCTATCCCGAGCGTGAATTGGTTGAAGCGCGAAATCTTGCCGATAAATTGGGCGCAAGGCATCGCGAAGTAGTGTCGGAAGAGCTGGATATACCTGAATTCAAGCACAACCCCCGTAACCGCTGCTACTACTGCAAGAAGGAGCTGTTTGGAAAGCTGCGCGGCATTGCAGACGAGGAGGGACTGGCGCACGTGCTGGACGGAACCAACCTGGATGACCGCAGCGACCATCGCCCCGGACGGCAGGCGGCCGAGGAGATCGGCGTGCGCAGTCCGCTGGAGGAGGCCGGTTTCACCAAAGATGATATCCGGGAACTATCGCGGCATCTGAAACTTGACAGCTGGGACAAGCCGGCTTTTGCCTGCCTCTCCAGCCGTTTTCCATACGGAACCGCCATAACTGCCGAGCGGGTCAGCCGGGTTGGACAGGCTGAAGAAGCTCTGCGAGGATTGGGATTCCGTGTGTTGAGGGTCCGCTACCATGACACCGTCGCACGTCTGGAGTTGGGGCCGGAAGAGTTTACTCTGACAACCGGACCGCTGCGCGAACAGGTTGACGCTATCGTCAGAGGGGCTGGATTTACCTATGTGGCGGTGGATCTGAAGGGCTTTCGCAGTGGTTCGATGAATGAACCTGTCACCGCTGATTAATACAAGCTTCCAGTTCTTTCAGCATGGTGACCGGCAATGGCCGGCTCCCTCTCGTATCCGGGAACAGATCCACTACAGCACCTGTCAAGATGCTGCAAATTTAACTGTTACCGTTAAATTTGCAAGGTGTTTACTGATTCGTTCTAATTCGCGGCTTGATGTATTTTTTATCCCTTCCCCTTCAAGGGGGTTAGGATGGGGATGGGGTAGGTATGCAACCTACTGAAATCCCTGAGTTCACCCCATCCACACCCCGGCCCTCCCCTTGTTGAACTCCCTTCCAAATCTAAAAACATCTTGCACATTAATAATGTTATCACCAATATGCGATCATCTGACGCAACCGATTCTTTCAGCTGTTTGCATTTGAAGTTTACCAATGTCTTTTTGCTTGAGGTAATCAGAGCGTTTCGAGCTGGCTTGGCATGGGTGGTGACTGTAGCTTTCCTATTTCGAAGTCCTGCGGATAAATGTTTGGTAGTTGACTGGTTCCACTATGTTTGCCACATCGAAGACTAAAAGGAGAAAGCAATGATAATTCGTTTATGGTCGGCAGCTATTCTGCTGACGCTTCCAATAGCCATATCGGCGTGTGCGCCGGTTGATGCCGTAACCAAGCGCAATACGTTTGGCCAACCGCCAGCCTACGTCGACGGATATTCTACAGGCTGTGGCTCAGGCTATGTGGCATCAGGCCACCCATATGCAAGTGCAGGCAAAGACGTATCAAGATATCTTTCAGACCCTGTTTATAAGACGGGGTGGGACGACGGGTTTGCCACCTGCAAGGGGCAATATGACAGCATCGGCAATTCTCTCCGTCGCTGACATACCAGAAAAATACCGAACATGCCTTACCTGAAAGTCGGCGATTGCTAGATTTTCAAGTCCCTTGCACTGCGTTTCATCCGGCCTACATTGATCCGGTGTTTAAAGAGTTACTTGGTACTATGCAAAAAATGAAATTGATCATTCAAAAACAGAAATTGCATTTGAATCAAAAAGTTGTATCAAACACAACATTTGTATTGAAATCCAATACTGAAGGCGTATAGTATGCTTAGCGAGCCGTTGAGACCAAATGAAGCAAAGAAGTTAATTCGTTCAATACTGAAAGATGGATTTGTCTCGTATTCTCAGCCGCACGCAATGGAGCGCCTGGAAAAACATGGAATGTCCACTACGGATTGCGCCAACATTCTCCGAGGCGGAACAGTTGAAGAAGCGGAGCATGAGTATGGCGATTGGCGTTATCGAGTCCATACCGGCAAAATGACAGTGATTGTTAGATTCGAGGACGAAACCGAATTAATGATCGTAACAGCATGGAGAAAATAACATGAGATGCCCGGTTTGTGTGAGAGCAGAATTAGTAGAGCAGCTCCAAAATTACCATTACCGCGAGTGCGGCCTTGATAATGTAATCCTTGCAGGGATCACTGTAAGGACTTGTCCTGAGTGTGGAACACTGGCGCCCAGAATCCCCAGAATTGAAGCGCTGCATGACTGCATAGCTCACGCACTCGTAATGAAAGAAGAACGACTTACTTCTTCTGAGATCGTTTTCCTGCGGAAATCGCTTGGTTGGTCGGGTACTCTTTTTGCCGATAATATGCACAGCGACCGCTCCCAAGTCTCAAAGTGGGAGAGTGGAAAGGTCGTTATGAGCAAGGCGAACGAGTTACTGCTACGTGAAATGGTTGCTCGCGGCAAGAAGATCGAAGACTATAAGAGTATTGATGCCGCCCGGAAAGAGTCAAACAAGGTCGTATCTCTATTCGTGAGGATAGATGAAGCTAAACGGCAGTGGACGGACGAGTGGAGAGAGGCGGCGTAGCTGAAAAACACAAAACGAGGAAAAGGCGCTTAGCACCTGTCATAACAAAAACAGCCGGTCAGGTGATCGTTGACCATGCCGATCGACTGCATGTAGGCGTAGCAGATGGTTGAGCCGACAAAGCGAAAACCGTGCCGCTTCAGCTCCTTGCTGAGAGTTACAGAGAGCGGTGTTTCGGCCGGAATATCAGACATTTTTTCCCAGCTGTTACGAATAGCCTTCCCATCCACAAAACCCCACAGAAAAACATCCAGACTGCCGTAACGGGCTTGCAGTTCCAGCAAGGCGCGGGCATTTGAAATGGCCGAGGCGATCTTGAGACGATTGCGGACTATGCCCGGATCAGCCAGCAGGCGGGCAACATCGCCATCACCAAAATCGGCCACCACCTGCGGATCAAATCCGCAAAAAGCTTTTCGGTAACCTTCCCGCTTGCGCAGGATCGTCAGCCAGGACAGCCCGGCCTGAGCCCCCTCCAGAATCAGCATCTCGAACAGCCGCCGCTCGTCGTGCAGCGGCACACCCCACTCATTATCGTGATAGGACATGTAGAGCGGGTCGCTGCCGCACCAGGGGCAGCGTGATATTTCTGTCATAGTTGCCACCATACTCTGGAAATCATTTAGCCGTTCAGCTCGGCAATCCTAGCCCGGGCCTCTTCAGTCATGAAGCCCCACAAACCGAGCCCCTGCAGCGTGGGCACGGTCGGAATACCGGAGGCGTTCCAGCCGCGCTCCTCGTAGTAAACCTTGACCAGCCTTTTCAGGTCGGTTGTCCGCACTTCCATCAGCAGTTGACGCTTCTCGCCGGTCGGCATGGCCTGTACCTCGGACAGCGGCTTGGCCAAGATTCTGGCCAGCTCGGCATCGTTGTATTCGGCCTCGTTGTCATAGAAGGCATCTTCGGTCGGCCCGATGGCCCGCTCCGGAATCCAGTCTTTTTGCGGAGTATCAGACCCGAAGCGCAACACGTTCATGACCCGCTGCAGGTTGATGTCACGGTCAGTCTGGGCGAAGATAGCCTGCCAGGTCATATCGCTGCCAAGCACGGCATTGTAAAAATCTGCGTAAATCTCCTGCGAAGCCGGATTGATAAAGATATCAACGCCGATTCTCTCGGCCGATTCCGGATTAAACACATCCACCCAAGGCAGCTTGCAAAGCCCGAGGTTATCGTTCCCCAGCCGCACCTGCGGATAGGTCATCAGCGCTCTGGCCTTGTCCTCGAAGGTCGGGAAAGCCCCCTGCAGATCGGCCTTGATCAGCCAGGCTGCGGCGTGGTGAGCGCCGATATCGCTTGCGGCGGCGTAGGAACCCTGCATCGAGAGTGAGCGGTGGGTGCGGTAGAGCGAAAAGGGCAGCCCCTTGGTCTGCATGGCAAAGCGATCCAGCTCGCCCCTGATGTCAGTGCCGGTTCTTTCCAGATAATATGTTACGACCAAATCGACCAGTGCCAGCATCCCCTGCCCGGCGGCGCGCGCCAAAGCGCCCTCCCCGGCGGCAACACGGTGCAGAAAGGTCATGGCCGCCTCTTCGTTGCCAAAAGCCAGCTCCAGCCCGTCCGCTTCGGCACGGTTCAGATAGCCGCGCTGATAGCATTCCATCAGAAACGAAATCAGCACGCAGCAGGTGATGGTGTCGATGCCGTAGTTGTCGCAGTGCCAGTTGGCCTCCATGATGAACTTCGGATTCCAGACCCCGATATTGGAGCCGAATCCGGCGGCAGTTTCGTATTCCGGGCCATCCACCCAGACCGTTTGACCGGCGTGGTTACCGGTGGTGAGCGTCACCCAGCCACCCTTGGTACACATCAGGTTGCAGCCCGGGAAACAGCCGTCCATACCGCGATGCTCGAACAGATTCTCGGCGTAGAATTTTCCGGAAATCCGGTCGGCCCGCTCATCGCAACCGGCCTGATAGTTGTTGACCGGCAGCGACTGATACTCATGCTTGTTCATGAACGGTATCAGTCCGGCGCTCCCCTTGCGGTACATTTTCAGGGAGTGTGGATCGACTTCCTTGACAACCTTGTGCAGCCTGGTGCCGGCCTGTTTGGCCTTTTCCCAGTCGGCCGCGCCGTAGGGGTTATCACCATGCGGGTAAGCGGCCAGCACCACAATGGCGCGGACGTTTTTACCGATCATGACCGAGCCGAGGCCGGTCCGGCCGGCCTGCTTGGTACGCCAGACCCCTTTGGAGCCATCCTGGGCCGGCTTGGTGACATCAAAATAATGACTGTTGATGCAGCCGAAACTGGTGGTGGCCGCCCCCCTGCCGGTGGTCATGAAAGCCATGGTGCGTTTGTCGTGACCGGCCTCAGTAAAGCGGGCCACGATCTCATGTTCCAGATCGAAGACCTGGTCGTTGGCCGGAATGTCAACTATAGAGACTTCATTGTTTAAACCGTTGATGACTATCATAACATCGGTATCAGCCCGTCCGGTAATCTGCAGGGCGTCAAAACCGGCATACTTCAGAAATGCGCCGAAATATCCGCCGAAATTGGAGACTCCGGCAATACCGGTCAGCGGAGAGAGCGAGATCGCCATGGCCTTGGCAGTACCAGGAAACTGCGGGATGCCGCCTAACGGGCCGTTGGCCAGAATCAGCGGATTCTCCGGATCGCCGGCCTCTGTTCTGGCGGTGATGGCCTGATGCAGCAGATACAGCCCCAGCCCTCTTCCGCCCAGAAAATATTTCTTTACTTCAGGATCAAGAGCCGGAGCAGCAATAGAACGGCTGGTAACATCTACCGTCAAAATCTGGTTGGCATAGCCATTTATGAGTTTTGCCTTGCTGTAGTTCATCAATCATCCCTTCACTGCCGGTAAATTTTTATCGAATACTGCCCTTGCAGAAACCGCGTAGAAATGACACACGGGACCGCCCTTTGTCAAGATGGTGTCCGGATTATTCAACCTTATTTTTTGACTTTCACCCTATCCATATGATATAAGTACACACTTTTTTCAAAAAGTTCAGATACCGGCATAAACAATATACAACTGAGCAGATATTACCTCAAGGGAGGGAAAACAGTATGTTTAAAGGAAGCATAGTAGCCATAGTGACGCCGTTTAATAACGGTGCGGTTGATGAGCAGAAACTGCGGGCGCTGGTAGATTTCCAGATCGAGAACGGCACCGATGCCATCGTAGCCTGCGGCACAACCGGCGAGTCATCCACCCTGGATAATGATGAGCATCTGAACGTCATCAGGATTGTTTTCGAGCAGGCCGCCGGGCGCGTCCCGGTCATCGCCGGCACCGGTTCCAACTCAACCGCCGAGGCCATCAACCTGACCCGCGAGGCCAAAGAGCTGGGCGTAGCCGGCGTACTGCTGGTGACACCCTACTACAACAAGCCGACCCAGGAGGGACTCTATCGCCACTATATGGCCATTGCCGATGCTGTAGATATCCCGCAGATCCTCTACAACGTACCGGGACGCACCGGCGTCAACCTGTTGCCGGAGACAGTGGCCCGTCTGGCTCCGCACCGGAACATTGTAGCCATCAAGGAGGCCACCGGCTCACTACAGCAGGCCTCGGAAGTAATGGCGCTCTGCGGCAGCCAGATCGACGTATTCTCCGGAGACGACTTCATCACCTTCCCGATGATGGCTTGCGGGGCCAAAGGGGTTATCTCGGTGCTGGCCAACATCATGCCTAAAACCGTCGGTGATCTGACTGACGCATTCTTTGCCGGTGATCTGGCCAAGGCCCGCCAGCTGCACCTGGATACGCTCAAGATCGGCAACGCCATGTTCATCGAGAGCAACCCGATCCCGGTCAAGACCGCCCTGGGGCTGATGGGCAAATGTTCCGACGAGGTGCGCCTGCCGTTGTGCGAGATGTCGGATGCCAATAAAGCAAAACTCACAGCAATAATGAAAGAATACAGACTGATATAAACTTTAAAAATCCACCACGGAGACACAGAGACACGGAGAAAGTCAAAGGAGTATATCAAGGGTTAATACAAAAGGTTATTTGGTATAACCCGAAAGATTTTCCCCTTATTTTCCCATAACAATTTTGTTTTTTGGTTTTTTCTCTGTGTCTCCGTGTCTCCGTGGTGAAAAAAGAGGTTTTACTATGATCAAGATAGCTGTTTGCGGCGCTGCCGGCCGTATGGGACAACGCATTATAAACTCCGTGATAGAGGCCGAAGGCGTACAACTCTCCGGCGCACTGGAGCGCCCCGGCCATCCCCAGACCGGGCAGGATGTAGGTCTGGTGGCCGGTTGCGGCGCACTGGGAGTCACCATCTCGGACGACCTGAATGCCGTGGTCGCCGGATGTGATGTCCTGATCGACTTCACCACCCCCAAGGTCTCCCTGAAGAACCTGGAAGTCTGTGCCCTCAAGAAAAAAGCCATCGTGATCGGCTCCACCGGCTTCACCCCCGAGGAGCGCTTGCTGGCCACCGAACTTGCTAAAGACATCCCGGCTGTCCTGGCGCCCAATATGTCCGTCGGCGTCAACGTCTGTTTCAAGGTGCTGAAAGACATCGCCAAGACCCTGGGTGACGACTTCGACGTGGAGATTGTTGAGCTGCACCACAAGCTGAAAAAGGATGCTCCCTCCGGCACCGCCGTCCGTATGGGCGAGGTAGTGGCTGAGGCGTTGGGACGCGATTACAACAAGGTGTCCAACTGTCACCGCGAGGGGATCATCGGTGAGCGGAGCAGGGAAGAAATAGGGATGCAAACAGTACGCGGCGGCGATATCATTGGGGAACACACCGTGTACTTCATCGGCATGGGCGAGCGCATCGAACTATCTCATCGCGCCATGACCCGCGACATGTTCTCCCGCGGGTCGGTTCGAGCAGCCGGATGGGTTGTCGGCAAAAGTCCGGGACTGTACGACATGCAGGACGTGCTGGGACTGCGCTGACAGAACGTCTCACAGACAAAGGGGGTTACTATGAAAAGAGTTATGGTGTTGTTTGCAGCAGCAATCCTGATCATGCTTGTTTCCTCGACTTCCCAGGCCGCCACCCGCACATATGACACCAACTTCGGAGTCATGAAGCTTCAGATTGACGGCACCTACGTCAGCGGAACATATTCCCACCAGAACGGAACAATTGAAGGCACCCTGGAAGGAACCGTCATGACCGGCGCCTGGCACCAGAGCAACGGCAAAGGTTCCTGCGTAGTCACCTTCAGTCATGATTTTTCACGCTTTGACATAAAATGGAACTACGCCGGCGAAACCAGCTGGCGGGGCAACTGGTACGGCACGTCAAAGGGCGCTGCCGGCATACCGGCCATACCGGAAAGCTTCAGGCGCTCCTACAGCACCAATTACGGTGACATGACCCTGAATTTCAGCGGAGACACCGTCACCGGGAACTACACCCACCAGAACGGAAAACTCACCGGCACCCTGAACGGCAATCTGCTGACCGGAACCTGGACACAGAATAACGGCAGCGGCAGCTTTGTATTCACATTCGCAGACGGTTACAACTCCTTCGAGGGGAAATGGAACTACAGGGGCGAAAGCTCACTGCGCGGGGGGTGGAACGGCTCTCACAAGGATGGCGGCGGACCTGCGATTACTCCCGCCAACTTCATCCGCTCCTATGGCACTGATTACGGCGATATGACCCTTAATTTCAACGGCGACACCGTCACCGGCAATTACACCCATCAGAACGGAAAGGTCGCAGGCAGGCTGAGCGGCAATATCCTGAGCGGCACCTGGACACAGAATAACGGCAGCGGCAGCTTTGTATTCACCTTTGGCCAGGGATACAATTCCTTTGAAGGGAAATGGAACTATAAGGGCGAAAGCTCCATGCGGGGCGGCTGGAACGGAAAACCAAAATAAAATCTCAGAATTTCTGGAGGATTAACCCGTAATGGCAAAGATCAACGACAACTACCTGAAACTCAAAGCCGGCTACCTGTTCCCCGAGATCGGCCGCCGCGTACGCGAATTTTCCGCCGCCAACCCTGATGCCAAGGTCATCCGCCTGGGGATCGGCGACGTTACCCGTCCGCTGGCACCGGCCGTGCTGAAAGCCTTCCACGACGCCGTGGACGACCTGGCCACCACCGACAAGTTCGCCGGCTATGGTCCGGAGCAGGGGTATGACTGGCTGATCAACGCCATCATCGAGAAATCCTACCAGCCGCTGGGCGTCAACCTCAAGACCGAGGAGATGTTCATCTCTGACGGCTC
>JACRCG010000196.1 GCA_016219145.1 Deltaproteobacteria bacterium
GTCGGTAATAATTAAACTATTGGTGCGGCTATGAATCTCCATGCTGCCGCGGCTGGTCAGATGAATCGTCCCCTGGTCGAAGCGGGTCGCAGCGGTGGCAACGGTACGGGCCTGGCCGGCCGAGATGACTCCGGCTGCCAGTTTGACCCGCTGCATGAAGAAATCATCCTGGCGTTGGCGATAAATGCCGTCCAGTCGGTATTCGGATATCTGGGCAGTCATTAGATTCCCTCGAAGAGCGCTGTTGAAAGATACCTTTCGGCGCCGTCAGGAAGAATTACCACAATCGTCTTTCCGGCGAATTCATCCAGCTTGGCCAGGCGCACCGCCGCTGCAGCCGCAGCGCCGCAGGAGATGCCGACCAGCAGTCCCTCTTCCTTTGCCAGTCGTTTGGCGAATTCGATGGCTTCATTGCTCTCAACCTGTTCGACACGGTCAATAATGGTCAGATCCAGGGTGTCTGGGATGAATCCGGCTCCGATGCCCTGGATCTTGTGAGGAGCGGGCTGAAGCGGCTGGCCGGCCATGTACTGGCTTATGACCGGGCTCTCCTTGGGCTCGACCGCTACCGAGAGGATCTGTTTGCCTTTGATATTTTTGATATATCGCGAGATACCGGTTATGGTGCCGCCGGTGCCTACGCCAGCCACAATTACATCCACTCCGCCATCGGTGTCGTTCCAGATTTCCGGGCCGGTGGTCTTCTCGTGGATTTCGGTGTTGGCCGGATTCTTGAACTGTTGCGGCAGGAAGTACTTCTGCGGTTCGGCCGCAGCCATCTCCTCGGCCCTGTTTATGGCGCCCTTCATCCCCTCGGAGCCCGGAGTAAGGATCAGGTTGGCGCCCAGCGCGGCCAATACGCGGCGTCGCTCGATGCTCATGGTCTCAGGCATGGTCAGGGTCAGTGAGTAGCCGCGGGCCGCCGCGACATATGCGAGAGCGATGCCGGTGTTGCCGCTGGTAGGCTCGATGATCTCCACTCCCGGCTTGAGAACGCCGCGCTTCTCGGCATCCCAGATCATGTTGGCACCGATGCGGCACTTGACCGAATAGGCCGGGTTGCGCCCCTCGATTTTGGCAAGCACGGTTGCTCCGGCGCCGTCCGTTACCCTGTTGAGCCTGACCAGTGGTGTGTTGCCGATCGATTGGGAATTGTCCAGATAAATCTTGCTCATTGGCGGTCTCCTCTCTCTCTGTTAAAATCCATAGACTTGGTAGATATATTGGCCGACAAAATACTTAGATGCTGAAATCAACTATCCTGGCCCTGGCCCTTTCGGCATTTGCGGAACGCTCTATCATGTCGGCCAGTGTTGATGTTTCAAGAACAGTGGTGAGTGCCTGCATCACGTCGGACATCACCAGGCGGACACCGCAGCTGGTCGGGTCACCGCACTCTTCACAGCCCGGCGCTGCAGACTCGTTAAGGCATTGAACCGGTGCGTATCCGCCCTCCAGCACCTTGACAATGCTGCCAATAGTAATATTGCGCGGTTCCCGTGCGAGGGAGTACCCTCCGCCTTTGCCCACCTTGCTGTGAAGAATTCCGGAATTCTTGAGCGTCAGCAGAATGGCTTCCAGGAATTTCCTCGGGATTCTCTCTTCCCGGGCCAGTTCCGAAATCAGAACCGGTTCGTCCGGCGATTGCCCTGCCAGGTACATCAGTGCTTTTAGTGCGTATTTCGTTTTCTTCGAGATCATGTCTACTATTTCTATAGATTAATAACCGGTCTGTCAACTGTTTTTTTTCAGCTGATTCCATCCCATCCCCTGTCGCTAAAAATCACTCCCCCCGACACTCAACCTATGTTATACTTTCCTGATTTAAACCCAAGGACGGATTCATGCTGATTCCTAATACATCACCTTCCTTCCTTAACTGGCAGGACAATGATCCTCCACCGGACTGGAGCGTCATTTTCGGAAACGACAAGCCGCTGGCGCTGGAAATAGGCTGCGGGGTCGGCGATTTTGTGGTCCAGATGGCAGTGCTGCACCCGGAGCTGAATTTTATCGCTCTGGATTTCTATAACAAGGGCTGTATCAAGACCTGCAAGCGAATCGACAAGTCGGGTCTGTCCAACGTCCGTGTACTGCGGGCCGAAGCCAGGAGCTTCATGGAAGCCTGCATTCTTCCAGGTTCGCTGCAGACAGTGATCATCAACTGCCCTGACCCCTGGCCCAAGTTGCGCCACAGAAAACGCCGCCTGGTCAACACCGGTTTTGTAGCTTATCTGTCGGGCTTTTTAAAGCCAGACGCAGATTTCTATTTTGCGACCGATTTTGACGATTATGGCCTGGATGTGGCCGGATTCATGGTCGGTCAGGACGGTTTCGACAATGTGCTGGCGCCAGACAGTTACCGTCACACTCTGGAAGGATATCCGGTCTCCAAATATATGCGGCGCTTTTTGGATGAGGGCAAACAGATCTACTACGTGCATTACAGGAAGCGGGCCGCGGCCGCCAATTAGCAGACTGCAGATCGAAGCAGCGGGCAACCGCCAGGGGGGAAGTCATGGGTGATACACCAACGGGGAAAGGCCTCAGTTTTTTCAGGCCGTGCGGAGCTACGATGAAGTCTGAAACCCGCGTTATCAAGTTGATCCTGATCAGCTGGCTGACTGCAATCGTCGGACTGCAGGTCTATGTCTACTTCCTGGAACGCAACTATTCCGAATTGTTGCTGAATGAACTTACAATTTTCAACCTGCCGGTGCATTTCTGGCTTACCGGACAGTTTCTTCCGCTCTGGTTTATCATCTTGTGCGTGCTGTTCAACCTCTGGATGGACCGCCATACCACAAGCAGTCTGGAGGGCACCCTGCGGTTCCGGGTAGGCGCACGCAGTGGGGAGAAACAATAGATGGCGACCAATACCGCACAACTCTTGCCGCTTGCCATTGTTGCCGGAATGTTCATCCTTTTTCTCGTTTCCGGATTGCGCACCCGGAAGAACCAGACTACGGAATACGGTTTCAGCGGGGGGTATACCGGAAGAGTCGGCATCGGAGCCTCGATTGCCAGCAACTGGATGAGCGCGGCCAGTTTCATGGGTCTGGCCGGCATGTTCTATCTCAAGGGCTATTACGCAATGGCCTTCGTCGTGGGGTGGACCGGGGGGTATGTACTGCTGCTGGTGTTGATGGCCACCCAGATCAGGCGTTTCGGCAAATACACCACACCGGACTTCGTCGGATTCCGTTATGAATCGGATGCGGCGCGCACCCTGGCGGCACTGATCTCTATCGCCATTACGATCATCTACAGCGTGGCCCAGTTCCGCGGTATTGCGCTGCTGGTCTCCTGGCTGTTCGGCATCGGCTACACTCCGGCAGTGCTGGTGGGTGCCTCGATGGTTGTGTCTTTTGTGGTGATATCAGGCACCCTGGGGGTCGCCCGCAATCAGAAGCTGCAGTACTTCGTGCTGATCACTACCTTCATTTTGCCCCTGATGCTGCTGACCCGAAAGCTGGGCTACTTCTGGATCCTGCCCCAGTTCGGCTACGGTGCCGCCATCATCGATCTGCAGCAGCAGTTCGGTTTCTGCTGGTCGGACCCGTTCTCCGGAAATTCCCCGTTCCAGTGGCTGGCGCTCTGTTTTACCCTGATGTTCGGGACGGCTGGACTGCCGCACGTACTGTCCCGTTTCTACATGGTGCCCGGTATCCGCGATGCCCGCTGGGGCGTCGTATGGGGCCTGGCTTTTATCGCTCTGATCTACTGGTCCGCACCGGTTTACGGTGTGCTGGCCAGGCTCTTTGAAGCCAGGGCAGGCCTGCCTTTTAATGCTGCCGATGCCAATGCCGCCGATATGGTGCTGCTGGCCGCAGCCAGTCTGGGAGGGCTTCCATTGTGGGTGATAGGCCTGTTGGCGGCCGGCGGGATCAGCGCCGCTTTCTCCACCACCGCCGGTCTTCTGATAACCGGATCTGCTTCGTTTTCCTACGACATCTATCCCCGTATGATCCGTCCCGATGCCTCCGAAGCGGACAAGGTCTTTGCCGCCAAGGGGTTTTTCCTGGTCCTGGCGGTGATAGTGATGGTGCTGACCCTGAAACCGTGGGGAATGATCGTCGAAATCGCGGCCTTTGCCTTCGCTTTGGCCGGCAATACGATCTTCCCCGCTTTCCTGCTCGGTATCTGGTGGTGCCGTGCAAATTCAGCCGGAGTCATCAGCGGCATGCTGCTGGGGGTTGTGATTACATTTGCGCCGCTGATTGCCGGTGATGCGTTTCCGCTGATAGCCGCTCTCTTTCCGATGACATCGTCGGCCTTTATCGGCGCTCCGCTGGTTTTGCTCATGATGATCCTGGTTTCGCTTCTGACAGCCCCTCCGTCCGACAGTATCCGTAGATTTTTACGCATTAATGTCCACGATTGCCCGGAGGAATAATGACCTTTCTGGTTTCCGCAAAAGGGAATGACGTAACAGCATGGCGCGCGGCAAGGGATTTTGCGACCACTTACCGGCAGACACTTTTGGAACAGGCGTCTTCAGGCAATTTCGGCACTGCGGAAGAGCTGTTCTTCAAGGCCTCCAGTGCTCTGGAAAAACTGACCGAAGAGCATGAAACGCTGACAAGCCGGATGGACGGATTGCTGGATGAAATCTCCGCGGCAACACAGCCGAGTCGTGTCAAGGAGCTGATGAACCTCTTTTACACGGAGCTGTATCATCACATGGAACTGTTCCGGGCCGCTCCCGCCTTTTACCAGATGAGCATGGCCTGTCTGGACAGGGTCAATTGCACGCTGATCAGGTATGCCATGGAACAGTTGGGGCTGTTTGCAAAGCGGATTCCGGAAATCGCGATAGTGGCGCTTGGACCTGCCGGGCGTTGCGAATTCACACCCTTCTGCCCGCTGCAGTTGATGCTGGTCCATGGTGATACGGATGCTTCAGGGA
>JACRCG010000195.1 GCA_016219145.1 Deltaproteobacteria bacterium
AGGTAAAGATTCTGCGTGACTTTCGCGACAATTTCCTGCTGACCAATTCTCCTGGTCGGGC
Organism: Deltaproteobacteria bacterium; assembly: GCA_016219145.1. Taxonomy (GTDB): domain Bacteria; phylum Desulfobacterota; class Desulfuromonadia; order Geobacterales; family Pseudopelobacteraceae; genus JACRCG01. The sequence continues at coordinate 62 of JACRCG010000195.1, forward strand.
TTTTGTGAAGCTTTACTATCGGCTAAGCCCACCGCTCGCCAAATTCATCACCAAACATGAACTGCTACGCGGGGTAATAAGAGCAGGCCTGTATGCGGTTACAGGCGCTATAAAGAACCGGCTTGTTGCAAGAAAAGGTGTCAGTCATTTTGACAAAATGAGATAACCCAGCTGCGAAAAAACAAATTTCCAACCAGAATGTTCGACACGCCAGGGTATTCCAGGGACCGTATATTCAATTGACAATTTCAAGATACAGTTGTCTTCTCCAAGCATCTCTCACCACAACGCCTAGCGCCATGCAGCGATGAATTATCAGTATTGCTTGACCCACTACTGGTTTTAAATGTACACTTTAAACGTACATTTAAGGAGGTTTCAAATGCTGGAAGTTTCTGTCACCACATTTCGAAAACATATTCCGGACTATCTCGGCAAAGTCCGTAAAGGAGAAGATATTTCGCTGACCTCTCGCGGCAAGGTCATTGCCCGGCTTGTGCCGCCATCTGACGAATGCCAGAAGGCCCAGGAACAACTTGCGGCGCTCCGTGGTGGCGCCACCTATATTGGCGATATCATCTCACCCATCGATGTAGAATGGGAGGCCAATAGTGCTGATTCTTGACACATGCGCCCTTGTTTTTGACTCCCTTGATCCGCTACGGCTCAGCAAGAAAGCGGCAGCGGCTATTGCACAGGCTCATGATGCCGGTACGCTGGCGTGTTGTGACATTTCGCTGTGGGAAATTGCCATGTTGGTTGCAAAGAGGCGGCTCGATCCGGGTACGGATTCACAAAAATTCATTCAGCTTATTCTGGCGGCACGGAATATCAAGGTATTACCTATCACGGCAGAAATTGCCGCCAAAAGTGCTCAGCCCGAATTTTGCCCTCATGGCGATCCGGCTGACAGGATAATAGCTGCCAGCACAGTACTCCATAAATCAAAACTGGTGACATCCGACCGGAAGCTTGCGGCAGTTGCCGGACTACAGATAGTTTGGTAGTTCGAAAGGGACTTGAGTAATATCCTCAAAGTACTCACGGCTTCATGGCGCAAATGTCTGCTGATTCCATTGCTTTAAAGACACAGAAAACGCCACTCCCCGCGGCGTTTTTTATTTGAAGCGCTTGAATATTCAAGTTCCCCTGCTATATTCATGATACCTGTTCAAATCAAAGATACAGTCAAGGCGGACCATATGAAAAAACTTCTGACAGCGGTTTGTCTGTTTCTGGCGGCTTGTGCCACTGAAGTGCGGCAGTCCGCTGTGCCTGCCGACAGTTCCCTGGGAGGGCGGCTTGCATATCGTTACGAGTCATCGGACATGTGTCGCGGCTGCCATGCTGAAATTTACGAACAGTACAAGGACTCCATGCATGCCAGGGCCTTCAGCAACCCTCTGTTTAATGCCCAGTACTTCAAAGAGGTGGTACCGCGGGCCAAGCGTGATCCGAAGTTTGCGGCAGAGGCTCGGAAATGCGTCTACTGCCATGCTCCGGCACTGTTTATGAGCTATTCGGGAATGATAGAAACTCCGGAGCAGGCCGCGCGGTATGAAACCGGGGTGACCTGCGATTTCTGCCATACCCTGTCCGGTTATGCCGAAAACGGTGATTATCTACAGAATCCCTCCGGCAAGAAACAGGGGCCACTCAAATCAACTTCATCCCATCATGCCGAATATTCAGGCTTTCTACAGGTGGCCGAATATTGCGGATCGTGTCACAACGCCACCAATCACGCCGGACTGGAGGTTAAATCGACCTACAAAGAATGGCGTGAGAGCAGTTATGGAAAGAGCGGCAATGTCTGTCAGGAATGCCATATGAACAAATACGGTTATCTCCGTGACGGTGCGGCGGAGTTCAACAAAGGCAAAGCCGCCCATATCAATATAGGATACGGAGATACTGAGCAAAAGACGCATGAAAAGCTGTATTCACACGCTTTTCCAGGCGCGCACAGCGCCGCCCAACTGGAAGATGCATTGCAGCTGGAGTTCAAAATCGGGCGGCGCAATGCAGATGCTCAATCAAAATTCCCGTTTGTTTTACACGTCAACAACTCCCGTTCCGGCCACAAGATGCCTACCGGGAGTTCTGATCTGCGTCTCCTGTGGCTGGCGGTGACGGCAGCAACTGATGATGGCACCAGATTCCCGGTAATTTTGCATTCCAGGAGGATTGCTGGGGCAGCTGACTATTCCGTTGCAGGCGCATCATCCGACGACGCCACCGTGCTGGGCGCCGATGTCCCGGCCGGCTCCAGGCTCTACCGCTCGGTCTTTGTAGATGGCAAGGGGCGCCAGACTCTGTTTCAATATGATTCGGTCAAAAATGTATTCGATAACCGCCTGAACGCCGCAGAGGTACGCAGCGAAATGTATGATGTCCTGCTCCCCAAAGGATTCTCCGGCCAGATCACCCTGACGGCCACGCTGAATTATCTGGCGGCTCCCAGCTCTGTTACCAGGCGTCAGAAAGTAGCTGATTTCAAGCCGGTGGTTATCTCGACCCAGCAGAAGAGGATCACGCTGGTACCGCATCTGACAGAGTAGTTTTTTCGTGATATTTTACTCTTCGCTGTTATACTCCGGCCATGAGCTGGAAAATCAAACAGAAACTTCATTCCACGCTGGAGGCGGAAACTAACCTGTGCGGCAGGGCTTCGGCCCGTGGCGGCGCTCTCGCCGTGTGCCTGGTCTATCCCAACAGTTATCGGACCGGCATGGGCAGCCTCGGCTTCCAGACGGTCTACCGTTTATTTAACACCACACCCGAAATGCGCTGCGAGCGGGCTTTTCTGCCTGATCGCGATGAGCTGTATGAATACCGCCGCAGCGGCTCAGCACTGCTTTCGCTGGAATCACAACGACCACTGGCTGATTTCGATCTGATCGCCTTTTCCACCTCCTTTGAGCCGGATTACCTGAATATTCCGATCATCTTGTCGCTGGCCGGAATTCCGCTGTATGCGGCCGAACGGAGTCAATCCAACCCTTTGGTTATTGGCGGCGGCGCGGCCTTTTTCATAAATCCGGAGCCGGTGGCGGATTTCATGGATGTCATCTGCGTTGGCGAAGGTGAAGAGATCATCCCCGCAGTTGCCCGGGCGCTTCTCTCTCCCGGCCGGGACGACACGCGTCAGGCTCTCTTATCGGCACTGGCTGCCATACCAGGAGTCTATGTCCCATCCTTTTATCGACCAATCTACAGCCATAGTCGATTAGGCGGCTGTGAGGCGGAAGATGGAGCGCCATATCCTGTGCTGCGCGCCACGGCTTGCCTGGATCAGCACCCACCTTCTTCGTCGCAGATCCTTTCTGAAGCCGCCGAATTTGGCGACATGTTTCTGATCGAGGTCAGCCGGGGCTGTCCGCGCGGCTGCCGCTTTTGCAGCTCGGGTTTCATCTATGGTGCTTTCCGGCAGCAGCCTTACGAACATCTCACAGCTCTGGTTGACAAGGGGCTGGCCCATCGCAACAAATTCGGGCTGATAGGCGCGGCGGTCTCGGATTACAGTCAGATCGGCAAGCTTTGCCGCTACATCGTTGATAAGGGTGCCAGGGTTTCAGTCTCGTCCCTGAGGATCGACCGGATCGACTCCGATATGCTGGATGCCTTGCTGGCCAGCGGGCACAAGACCATCTCGCTGGCCCCCGAGGGGGGCTCGCAGCGGCTGCGCGACCTGATCCGCAAGAACCTGAGCGAGGCCCAGATTCTGGATGCCTGTGAAATGCTGATTTCCCGGGATATTCTCAATCTGAAACTGTACGTCATCATCGGTCTGCCGACTGAGACGGAAGCAGACCTTGATGAACTGATCCGGCTGGTGGAGGCCATCCGCCTGCGGGTGATCGAGCGGGCCCGCGCTAACAAACGTCTGGGCGAGATCACCCTGTCGGTCAATCCTTTTATTCCCAAACCGTTCACCCCTTTCCAGTGGTGCGGCATGGAGCCGCTCCCTTCGCTGGAGCGCAAGGTAAAGCTGCTGGAGAGCCGCCTGCGGCCTCTTTCAAACGTCAAACTGAAGGTGGAAAGCCTTCGCGAATCTTACCTGCAGGCGCTTCTTTCGCGCGGCGACCGGCGCTTGTCCCCCCTGCTGGCAGCAATGGCCGAAGGCTGTAATCTCAAGAAGGCAGCCAAGGTGTGCGGTATTGACACCGATCAGTATGTGTATCGCCAGATCGCCGGGGATGAATTCATGCCCTGGAGTGTCGTTGGAACGGCTGATATGGCCATGCTGCGGTGCGAGTATGAGCGGGCATTTGCGGAAGACGGCGGCAGGGTATGAAAACCTGTACGATGTGCAAGAAGGATTTTGATGAGACGGCCGCCCGCTCGGAGTATGCCGAGGCAGGCGAGTGGCTGGCCGGGGAGGTCTGGCAGGATGCCGGGCAGCTATGCCAGACCTGCCTTGAGAACCGGGCGCGGCTGGTTATGATGTACGAGCATGAGTATAATTCGTAGCATGGCTTGACTGCCGGCCACGTCAATATATCAAAAATTAAAGATTGAGAAGGGATAGCCAAATCATGCCGGAGAAATCCACTTTCACCAGAGACGAAATTCTGCAATGCGGCCATGGCGAGCTGGACGGCACCGCCTACCCTCGCCTGCCGCTGCCGAACATGCTGATGCTGGACCGGATTACGAAAATTTCCGATCAAGGAGGAAAATACGGGCGTGGCGTAGTCGAGGCAGAGTTTGATATTAACCCGGAGGCCTGGTTTTTTGCCTGTCACTTCAAAGATGACCCGGTTATGCCGGGCAGTCTGGCGCTGGACGCGTTATGCCAGTTATTGGGTTTTTATCTGGGCTGGAAAGGATATAAAGGTAAGGGGCGTGCTTTGGGAATTGGCGAGGTCAAATACAGGGGCGAAATATTGCCGACGTCCGAAAAAATATCTTATCACCTCGATATCAAGAAAATCGTCAAAGGTTCAATCGCCATGGCAATAGCCGATGGAGAAATTTTATTGCGGGGTCAAGTTGTGAATAAGGCGAAATCATTGCGGGTGGGAATAGTGCCATATCATCCGGCATCTCACCATGTTACAAGCTCCATGAAAACGTGATTGGTGTCGCATATCTTTGAGTGAGGTCTGCAGAACATCAATTCGGCAACCCTTGCACTTTTCATCAATGGTGACTATCATTCAACTACCCGGTTTGTCCGGAATATTTGACAATGTTCGAGGAACGCCATGAACACGTTGAAGACAACTTTTCTGATGGGGCTGTTAACCGCGCTGCTGGTCATCATCGGCGGTGCAATCGGCGGCACTGGCGGTATGACGCTGGCTTTTCTGCTGGCCGGCGGAATGAATTTTTTCTCCTACTGGTTCTCTGACAGGATCGTACTCAAAATGTATGCCGCCGTGGAGATTCAGGAGAACGACGACCCGCGTTTTTACGGTCTGGTGCGCCGGCTGGCTCAGCGCGCCGGGTTGCCGATGCCAAAGGTCTATGTCATCCAGGATGACAGTCCGAACGCCTTTGCCACCGGCCGTAACCCGGAACATGCCGCCGTGGCCGCCACCACCGGCATAATGCGGCTTCTGACAGACGAGGAACTGGCCGGAGTCATGGCGCATGAGCTGGGGCATGTCAAAAATCGCGACATCCTGATCTCAACCATGGCCGCCACGTTTGCAGGGGCGATTACCTATCTGGCCCACATGGCGCAGTGGAGCGCCATGTTCGGCGGCGGGCGCGACGAAGATGATGAGGGGGGCGGCATCGTCGGTTTGATCCTGATGGCAATTCTGGCTCCGCTCGCCGCCATGCTGGTACAAATGGCTATTTCACGCTCCCGTGAATACGGCGCCGACGCTGCCGGGGCACAGATCAGCGGCAATCCTCTCTCGCTGGCAAGAGCGCTGCAAAAGCTCGAAATGGGGAGCCAGCAGGTGCCGTTGGCCGCCAATGCCGCTACGGCCCATATGTTCATCGTCAACCCCTTGACCGGCGGCGGACTGATGTCGCTTTTCTCCACCCACCCGCCGATTCCGGAACGTGTCCACAGACTGGAAAACATATCGAGGACACATGATTATTAGACGCGCCGCAAAAGTCGGTTCTTTCTCTGCCAACCCCCGTCAAGCCGCCTGTGAGACTCTGCTGCGTATTAAAAAGGAGGGGGTCTTCGCCGACCGGCTGATCGACAGCGAGCTTTCCAATGGCGTTCTTGAGGGGCCGGACCGCGGCCTCTACGCGGAGCTGGTATTCGGTGTGCTGCGTCAGCAGGGGACTCTGGATCATATTCTGCAACAGCTGCTTGAAAAGCCGATGATTGAGCTTGATCCTCAGGCCCTTGTCATTCTGAGGATCGGGCTGTACCAGCTGACCTGCCTGGATCGCATTCCGGAGTCAGCCGCCGTAAATGAGTCGGTCAATCTGGCAAAACTGATCACGCCCGGCACCAGCGGACTGGTCAACGCCGTTCTGCGAAACTACCTGCGCCGTCGCGACTCGATCAGCTTTCCGGATATGAAAACGAATCCGGCGGCTGCGATAGCGGCCCGGCATTCACAGCCGGAGTGGCTGGTGGAGCAGTGGATTGATCAGCTGGGAGTCGATGAGGCCAGGCAGCTGGCTGAGGCGTCGTCGCGGCAGCCACCGCTGACTCTGCGGGTCAACACGCTTCGCTCAGGTCGCGATGAATTACTGCACGAATTTGAAAGACAGGGTATACAGGCGGCACCCTGCCACTACTCACCTGACGGCATTGCAATTGCAGGGCGTCACACTATCAGTGCTCTGCCAGGTTTTGAAGCAGGCCTGTTCGTCGTGCAGGACGAAGCATCCCAGCTGGCCGGTCTGCTGCTGGGTGCGCAACCGGGAGAGCGGATCTGGGACGCCTGCTGCGCCCCCGGCGGCAAAAGCGGGCATATCGCCCAACAGATGGACGACCGCGGCGAGTTGATCGCAACTGATATTTCCCGTTCCAAACTGACGCTTGTGCAGGAGAGCTTGAGACGGCTCGGACTCGACTCAGTTACTACGGCAGTTGCCGATCTGCATCAACCGGATACCTTTCCTGTGGGTTATTTTGATCGTATCCTGCTGGACGCGCCCTGTTCCGGACTGGGCGTCATCCGACGCAACCCAGAGGCCAAATGGCGGCTTTTTTCCGGCGATATCACCCGCCTGGCTGCCGTTCAGAAAACCTTGCTGCAAAACGCTGCGGCCAGATTGAAACCGGGCGGGAGGCTGCTCTACTCGACCTGTTCAACCTCCGAGGCAGAAAATGAATTGGTGGTGGAAGATTTCCTTGCGCATAATCCCGGATACGTGCTGGATAATCTGAACGACTACTTTCCGGGCTGGAGTGATCTGATCGCCTTTTATGGCATGTTCAGGGTCTGGCCGCACCGTCACGGCATGGATGGTTTTTTTGCGGCGCGAATCAAACGAATTTATCATTAAAATCAAAAACTGAAATAACACAGAGCAACGGAGCAACAGAGAAATCAAGCTCTTTCAAGTCTGAATTACATATTTCGGGTTTGGATTAATTACTAAAGATAGTTTTTTGTCCCACGATTCTTGTATGTTCTCTGTTGCTCCGTTGCTCCGTGTTTCAAATGCTTTAATTTTTCAGGAGGCCTGAATGAAAAAAATCGCACCATCCATTCTTTCTGCCGATTTTTCCCGCTTGGGAGATGAAATCAGGGCCGTTGAGGCGGCCGGCGCCGACTATATCCATATCGATGTCATGGATGGCCACTTCGTGCCAAATATTACTATCGGCCCGCTGGTTGTCGCTGCCGCCCGCAAGGTGACAACACTGCCGCTGGACGTGCATCTGATGATTGAAAACCCGGATCTGTACATCGCTGATTTTGCGGAAGCCGGCGCCGATATAATCGTTGTTCATGCCGAAGCGGTCAATCATCTGCACCGCACCGTACAACTGATTAAATCGCTCGGCAAGAAAGCCGGAGTTTCGCTTAATCCTGCTACCCCTCTTACTGTCCTTGATTATATTCTGGAAGATATTGACCTGGTGTTGTTGATGACTGTTAATCCCGGTTTTGGCGGCCAAAGCTTTATTGAAGCCTGTCTGCCGAAGATTCACTCGTTGCGGGCCATGCTCGACCGCCGAGGCTGCGAGGCCGAACTTGAGGTGGACGGCGGCGTCAAGGCCTCCAATATTGCCGGTATTTCCCACGCCGGGGCTGATGTCTTCGTAGCCGGCAGCGCAGTTTTCGGAAGCGGCGATTATGCGAAAACCATTGCCGAGATGAAGGCCCTGGCAAAGGAGCCGCTGCTTTAGGCTCCTCCTAAGTTTCATTCATGATTTGAATTTGAGTTTATCTCTGATTTGATGTAGAGTCCGCCACCATGTCCAACAGTGTTCTGATCATAGATGATTCTGATACCGTTCGGGAGCAGATCATCCGGATTCTGGAGTCGTTCAATCTCTTCTCTCATTACTATGAAGCGGAAGATGGTCTGGAAGGTTTCAAGAAACTGCGCACCTGCAAGGTGGATCTGATCCTGTGCGATCTCGAGATGCCGCGTATCGATGGTTTCAAATTCCTCAGCATGCTCAAGTCTCGCCCCGATCTGCAAGGTCTGCCGGTTCTGATCCTGACCGGCATGGGCGACCGTGAGCGCAAGATCAAGGGGCTTGAACAGGGGGCCAGCGACTACATTACCAAGCCATTTGATCCGGAAGAGCTGGTGGCCCGCGTCAAGGTGCATCTCAAGATAAAAAATCTTCAGGACGATCTTAAACGCTCCAATGAACTGCTGCTGGAGCTCTCCAACACCGATCATCTGACCAGTCTCTTCAACCGCCGCTACCTGATGGAAGCTCTGGGCAAAGAGGTGCAGCGCAGTATCCGCAAGGGCGGCAACCTTTCATTTATCCTGCTCGATATCGACCACTTCAAACAAGTCAACGATACTTACGGTCATCTTCAGGGAGATGTTGTGCTGAAGAAGGTTTCCCAGTTGCTTCAGAAGGAGTTGCGCAGTTACGACTGCGCAGCTCGTTACGGTGGTGAGTAGTTTGTGGCCATTCTGCCGGATTCAAGCCTCAAGGAGGCCGTCTTCGTGGCCGAACGTATCCGCCTCTCCATTCAGGAAACCTCGTTCAGCGGCGAGCTGGAGGATCTTCATCTCACGGCCAGCCTGGGGGTTGCCAGCTTTCCGCAGGAAGGGGTTTCGACAGTAGATAGCTTCATCAAGCTGGCTGACGATGCTCTTTACCGTGCCAAAAACAACGGCAGGAACCGGGTTGAATTCCACAATCCCGAGGAAGCTCAAAAGGATCTACAGTGAATTCATGTTTCAGGTTGTTCATTGCGCTCACTCTTCTGCTCTGCTCCTCTGCCGCTTCATTTGCCGCCCCGCCACATAAAGTCGATCGTCCGCCACTGTCGGAGCGCTGGTTCGGTATTTATGTCGACAACGAGAGGGTCGGATTTTACCGGCAAAATATCAGCGAGTCTCCAGAGGGATACCTCATGGATGGCTACGGCAGCGTCCGCATGAAGGTAATGGGCTTCTCCAAAGAAGCTTCCACGCGTGAAACCTATCTTGTTTCCAAAAATCTGAGCCTGCGCTCCTTTGACGTCGAACAGACCATCAACGGCTCTTCATCCCGGGTCAGCGGAAAAATCGGAGATGGTGTCATCAGGCTGAAAAGTGAAGCCAACGGCAAGACCACGGACAAACATATCAAGGTCAAGGGCGATGTTTTCCCCGGCCCGGCCCTCAATATCTATCCGTTAATGCGCGATCCGTCGGCCGGAAAATCCTACAAAATAGTGACCTTTGATCCCGAAGAATCCAAAGTCAAGGACGTTACCATTACTGTGCTGGGGGAGGAAAAAACGCCCGAAGGCGTTCCTGGCCTGAAGTTGCGCAATAATCTGTATCCGTTCGTCAACAACGATATCTGGGTTGATAGCCAGGGGAACACCCTGATGGAGTCGGTGCGCGATGGTCTGGTGACCACCAGGTCTGAGGATCCAAAGCTCCTGGGCGCATTTGTAGGCGGTGTAGCGCTGGCCAAAAAGGATCTGATTTACGACTTCAGCCTGGTTCGGAGTGACCCCCCGATCAAGGAACCGAAAAAACTGACCGGGCTGGCAGTTGAGATTACCGGCTGGAACGATGCACTTCTGTTGCTGCAGGAAGGGGGGCAGACGGCGGCCAGGCTGGGCGCCGAGCGGGTTTCAATCAGAACCGGATCGCTTGCGGCTGCCCCGGCGGCGTCAGAGCCCAAAAAACCTTCCGAGGCCTATCTTAAACCTGCCGACAAGATCGAATCCGATGCGCCCGAGATTGCTGCGCAGTCAAAACTTCTTGCAGCCGGAATCAACAGCCAGGAAGAGCTAGTGAAAAAGCTGGCGTCATGGACGGCGGAGTGGCTGAATGATACCGTGGATGACGGCGGCGGCGCGCTGGCCAGTTTCAAATCCCGCACCGGCAACTGTCAGACCCATGCCCGCCTCTACACGGCGCTGGCCAGAGCCGGCGGCATACCGACCCGTTTTGTATCCGGTCTGGTTTATCTGGATGGAAAAGGCTTTCTCTACCACAGCTGGGCTGAGAGTTTTATCGATGACCGCTGGGTGTCCGTTGATCCAACTTATAACCAGCTGCCGTCAGACCCGACCCACCTTAAACTGCTGGAAGGGCATCTGGCGGAGGATCTGGCGCCAATTATCGCTATCATCGGCCGGATCAGGATCAATGTTCTGGAGACGAAATACTAGGACAGCAAAGCCTTCCATATTCGCTGACCAGATCCCGCAGCTGTTTCCTCATCCCGCGTTTCCAGGGACCTACGGCCACCAGTCTCAGATTGGCCGGCGTGAAAATGCTCCGGGCCGTTTCCAGAATATCTTCTGCAGTCAGCCGCTTCGCCTCGGCCTGATCTTCCTCGATACTTCTGACAACCCCCATCAACTCGCCCCAACCGTAACGCCCCCCCATTTCATAGGCCGAGTCCCGGCTGAATTCCAGGTCAAATATGTACGAATTCCGTACCCGCTCCAGCTCAGCGGCGGGAACCTGTTCAACGGTTATACGACGCAGCTCATCAAGCGTGGTCGATACAGCTTGCAGTAAAGTTTCCGGCGCGGTCGAGAGGTCGAAGGCCATACAGCCGGTTTCGTCGTAAGCCCCGATAGCCCCCTCAACCGAATAGATTATTCCCAGCTCCTCCCGCAGGCGTAAATGCAGACGTGATCCACCCCCACCCGCCAGAATACGTCGCAAGAAGCGCACGGCCATAAAGCGCCTGTCTTCGCGCGCCAGCCCAAGGTATGCGATCTGGAGATTCATCTGGCTGTCGGAATCCTGCACACATCTGATCAGCGGTTTACCCTGCATTGCCGGGAACATGCCGACCGGCTGCGGTGCATTGTCCTGCCAGCTGCCATAACAATCCAGGGCGGCGGCAAATACATCATGACTGCGTACCGGTCCTGAGACAGCCAGCACGGCGGCAGATGGAACATAGAATTGTCGAAGGTGTTTCGCCAGATCGTCCCTGTTGATGGCTTCAATGCTTTCCAGAGTTCCGATGGTCGGCAGCCCCAACGGATGCCTGGGCCAGAGCAGGCGGCTGACGATCGTATCCGGGTTGATCTCGTCACCATTCTCGTTCAGGTCTTCGCGGGCTTCCTCGGTAATGATGCGCTTCTCTATATCGATCCCGTTCAGCAGCGGGCGCTGCAGCATGGAAGCGAAAATTTTCATGCCATCTTTGATATGGTCAGGGTGAACGCGTGAGTAAAAGCAGGTTGATTCGGCGTCGGTGGCGGCGTTTGGAGCGCCTCCGATAGCCTCGAAGGCTGATTCGATCGCCATCGACGAACCGAAGTCGGCTGTCCCGCGAAAGAGGATATGCTCCAGAAAGTGCGACAGACCTTGTCGTCCGGGCGGATCATTGCGGCTGCCCACTTTCAGGTAGATGGCCAGCTCGGCGGCATGCAGGTGCGGCATCTCGACACAGACAACCTTCAGGCCGTTTGTCAGGGTATGCAGGAACGGTCTGATCATAGCAGGGCATCTCTGATTCTGTTAATGCGAAATTTGTACTCATGCGGCGGGAGAAACAGCTCATTATGCGGCTCGGCCCAGATCGGGCGCGGCCAGAGCGGCTCGGATGAAAAACGCGGCACAATGTGCCAGTGCATGTGCGGCACCATGTTGCCCAACAGCTCATAGTTTATTTTGGCAGGGCTGAACACGTCGAAGAGCACTTTTGCCACCCGGCTGACCTCTTCCATCAGACCGTTGCGCACATCCCGGTCAAGGTGGAAAAGTTCCGTCGCATGGTTTTTCGTGAACAGCAGCGTATAGCCGGGGAAGAACTGGTCACGGTTGAGGATGACGTAGGAGTGTTCCAGTTCCGCAATCCGCAGGTCGGCGTCTTCTTCCCAGCGGCGGCACATCGGGCAGTCGGTATTATTCATCAGGTTCCCCCATATCATCAGCGATCAGTCTCAATTGTTCCAAGGCACTTTCAAGGTCAGCAATAATGTCGCGGGCGATGATGCCCGGCTCGGGCAGGTTGTCCGAGTTTTCCAGACTTTCGTCCCGAAGCCAGAAGATGTCAAGGCTGGCCTTGTCGCGGGCCATCAGGTCGGTGTAGTCGTATGACCGCCAGCGACCGCCAGAATTCTCCACGCTCCAGGTGGCAGCCCGTTCATGGCGGTTGGCCGGGTTGTAGAGGGTCACGAACTCGTCCAGATCCCGGCGCTGGAGCGGGTTGGTTTTGAGGGTGAAGTGCAGGTTGGTGCGCAGGTCGTAGATCCAGAGTTTCTTCGTCCAGGGCGTTTCGCTGGCTGGTTTCTTGTCGAAGAAGATCACGTTGGCCTTGACCCCTTGGGCGTAGAACAGGCCGGTGGGAAGGCGCAGCAGGGTATGCACGTCGCATTCCTGCAGCAGTTTGCGGCGGATGGTCTCGCCAGCCCCGCCCTCGAAGAGCACGTTGTCCGGCACTACCACGGCGGCCCGGCCATGCTGTTTGAGCAGGGTCTTGATATGCTGGATGAAGTTCAGCTGCTTGTTGGAGGTGGTGGACCAGAAATCATCGCGTTCGATGGTCTCCTTCTCGCTGTACGCCTTGCCGTCTGGCCCCAGGATAGTGGTAGAACTTTTCTTGCCGAAGGGAGGATTGGTCAGGACCATCTCGAAGCGCTCGCCGGGGTCGGAGGCCAGCGAATCCCCCACCGTCAGCGGCAGCTTTTCGCCGCCAATGCCGTGCAGCATCAGGTTCATGGCGCACAGCCGCGCCGTGGCATGCACCAGCTCCCAGGCCCGCAAGGCCTTGGTGTCCAGGAACAGCTTCTCGTCCCGGTCCAGCTTGTAGTGTTTGGTCACATAGTCGTGGGCCGCCAGCAGGAAGCCGCCGGTGCCGCAGGCCGGGTCGCAGATCGTCTCCTTTGGCCTGGGCGCCATAACATCCACCATGGCCTGGATCAGCGGCCGCGGGGTGAAGTATTGCCCGGCGCCGCTCTTGGTATCCTGGGCGTTCTTCTCCAGCAGCCCCTCGTAAGCGTCCCCTTTGACGTCGGCGCTCATGATCGACCAGTTTTCCTTGTCCAGCAGATCCACCAGCAGGCGACGCAGTTTGGCCGGGTCCTGGAACTTGTTCTGGGCACGGCCGAAAATCAGCCCCAAGAGTCCCTTTTCCTGCCCCAGTTTCTCCAGGGTGTGGCGGTAGTGGTCGAACAGTTCATCACCATCCAGCTTCAAAAGACGGGGCCAGTCGTAACCGCCCGGCACCGGGCTTGTCTGGTTGTATGGCTTCTTTGTCCGTTCGTCAGCCATTTTGAGGAAAAGCAGGAAAGTGAGCTGCTCGACGTAGTCGCCATAGCTCATCCCATCGTCGCGGAGGACGTTGCAGTAGTTCCAGAGTTTTTGTACGATTGCAGCTGGGGTCATTTTGATTCCTATTATTCTGTTTTTACATGAAAACCAAATCTCCCATAGCACGGATACCCATTCTTGTCCTTATGGGCATTCAAGGAAGCATCATAGGTTTTATGGGTAAATTTCTTTCCGCAAGCAGTGCATTGGAAGACATGCTTTGGCCCGAAATTGGGACCACGCGGGCTTTTCCCACTACGAATAGTTACGCGTGCCGGCTTTGCGACAGATGAAATTTCACGGGAAATATCTGGAATGCGAAGCGGACTGGAAGGCGTCAACTCGACAAGGTATCGCGGAACAAACGGGACTTGAGAAATTTCAACTCCCTGGATGCGGTCAATACGATAGGAACTCGGTTCGCCGCTGTCATGTTTGACGGCATAAAGCAGGATATTTCCTTCACTGGTTCTGCGCAATGAATAAGGTTCGATGAGTCGCCAGCTGCCCTGATACTGCAAGTTTACACACAGATGGTTGGCTGCGGCAAAACGAACGGATTCAAGTGGAACCGGGGTATGCCAGGCATGAACCATGGACGGCGGCTGCCAGCTTCCATCTATGGATTCTGTTGCTCGCTGGCTTTGAAGCACAGGTTTTTCAATGAGTTGATGTATCCAGTCAAGAACCATGGGCAACTCGTCCCAGAACTGTTCAAAGGAAGGAAGAACCGGCAACTGATGAGCAAGCATATCCTCCCACTCTGCCGCCAGTTTCTCCCGCGCACTCTGGGTCAACAAGCTCGCTCTGGTGGGAACCGGAATACTCTTGAAGGCACATTTTTCCTGCAGACTGCTCATTACCTGCTGACGGTCCGGACGGATCTCGTCATGCCGATACAGATGGACGACATCGTATAAGTCTCTGGGTCTTTCACGTTCTGCCAGGGCACGAACTTTTTCCGCGAAAACTTCTTCGAAACAGTAACAAGGAATGTTTATTCCAGCTTCAGGTTTATCCGAATAGGGGTGATGAACATCTCTGATTGCGGGGTCGAGCACTAAAACCTCATGCGTGGTGAGATCAAGCTTGATGCGCATAAGGTTTCGACGTTGCTGAAGTGGGCCAACGTAATAAACACGCGCTTCGGCAGATCTTCCGCCGCGACCGTTGTCGTACACTCTGAAACGTACCTGATCGGCTGGTATCTCGATGCCTGACTGTTCATAAATCCATTCACAGATTTCGCGGAATGTGCCGAGCAGAAAATCCTGATCGAGATGTGTTTCATCAGTAATGGTGAAATCGAGGTCTTCGGAGAAACGGTAGGTTTCGAAGTAGCACTTCTTCAGACAAGTCCCACCCTTGAAAACCCAACTGGCCTCCAAGGCGGCTTGTTCAGCAATACCGGCAAGAAGCCATCCGAGAACGTAATCCTTCTCAACCACTTTTGGATCAAGAGCCAATTCACGGGCAAAGTCCATTATCTCCTGTCGGTCGATCATACCTTCTCCAGAAGCCAGCTTTCAGAAACCCAAAGCCGCCAGCATGTAACCAATTTGTCATTTTTGAATTTAGGATCCAGTTTGGTGAGTCCTTTGGTCAGTCGCTGCGAACATTTTTCAATAATCAACTTTTCATCCGGAGCATTCCGCTCGAGCAGATAACCCAATCTCTTGAATACGGCACCATTGCCGAGTTTGTCGGCATACTCGATTAACAGATCGAGTTTTTTCTCCGGCGAACCCAGATAATTTTGCAGCATATCCTGCACAGATCTGATTCCCCCGCCCAAGCGCGGCTCGGCTAACATGTCAAGTATTGTCCGGGTGGGGTCAGATACCGAAACCTTGACCTGCCCATGCCATACGGACTTAAGACCAAAGAGTTTCTTTTCGTTCACGGAACAGAGCAAATACTGCGTACCCTTGACAACAGGATTGCGCTCTCGGGGTGTTTGCGCCGTCAAAACAACAACAGTGCGGAAGATCTGCTCGGTCAGGTCCCAATGTTCAGCCGCGCTCCAACCGCCTATGTAACAAGGGGCATAGAGCTTATCGGCAATCAACCATGGGTCTTCCAAGGCTACATCAGCAGAGCGTGACTCCAAAGGGACCGGCACATAAAGCCCGCGTTTCACCCGCGACAGCCACCCCTTTTTGCTCCACCGGGAAAGCATTTTCGCCGCATCAGTCTGAGAGATGCCCAAAACCTGCGCTGCCTGGGGAACCGAGATCGTACCCTTTGCGCCGCGTAAAACGGCTGACAACCGTTCTCTATCAAGTTTTCCGATTCCACCCAGCTCTTCCATGCTATATCCAGTGTGTACTTATTCAATCTTTAGTTGATTATCTACACAAAGAATATATCAATTCAAAAGCTAATGCAACAAAAGTGTTGTAAATCAACTTATCGTTGAATTATGGCGCTATTGATGTACTTGACGGATTTCACACCAGCCCACCCGAAAACGCCCGTTGCAGGATCGTTTGCCGCAGGAGTTCGGCACGTTTGAGGTTGGTTGCAATGGTGGATTCGAGTTCTTCGGTGACGGAGAGGCGACGGTCGATTTCTTCGAGAATTGCTGCCTGCTCGGATACCGGTGGTAGTGGAACTGCTACCATACGCAACCCACCCAATGGCACAGTCAACTGTGCTGTTCCAGTAGCAATATTCGTTGCCTGTTTGTAAACGAAGTTGGAACTAAGAACATGTTTGAATAAACGAAAATTCGTACTATCGTTCGGCTTCAAAATTCCAATATGCCTTTGAATACAAAACGGCCGTTCATCTTCAATCAAGACAGCAATTCCATAGCTTCCAACAAGCGTGTATAAAATATCATTTTTTCGAGGAGTTCGCTCTTCACCAATTGCGCTATAGTATTCAGCCGAAACAAAACGAGTATCAGATAAATCAACTTTACCCGCTCGTACATTTCCTATAACAAGAAACGGGATGCCAGTTTCTGTCTGTGGCGGTGGTTGGTGGTCGCCGTCAGTTATCGTTTTAAATACCTGCTGCAAACTTGCCCACACCCACCCCTCCGGCAATTCCGGCAGATTAGCCGTATCCGGCCCGGCAGGTTCCTTGTACTTCTTCTTCCACGAATCATCTTTAGGTTTGACGCCCCTGGCCTTCATCTGAGGTAGGGGCGAAGCAAACGATTCACCTGCTTCGCCCTTGTTGCAATCGCCATTGTTGATGCCAACAGCACCAAAACCGGGCGAAGCAGATACCCCTTGCTTCGCCCCTACCTTCGCCCCTACGGATTCTTCCCACTTGGATCGGCGTTCGGCGAGGATGCGTTTGAGGAGTTGGTCGGCGGGTTCGATATCGGGGTGATCCTTGCGCCACTGTTCGGTGAGTTTGCCTTCCACAGCATCCTTGAGGACGGCGGCTTTGTAGCGCTTGAGGTTGGACTGAATCCGCTTGAGCGAGGCAACGGCTTCATCCAGGCGGGAGAACTGTTTTTCGATTTCGGCGACGATTTGCTGTTGGTCTTCAATCGTCGTAGGGAGAGGGATAAGGCTTTGCTTGATAAAGTCTGTAGGAACGCGCTTCTGCCCCACTGCTCCGGTCATATGATGAGCGGCTTCCTTGCGAAAACCTTGTCCTGAAACGTAGTAATAGACGTACTTTGGATCATTACCGTCTTTGGGCCGAATAACATGAAATTCGGTCGAACCGAAACCGTATTGGTTTTCAAGGTGTGGAACCACTGCCATCTTGCCGTTTTCCATGCAAGGCGTGATCTTGGCAAAGAGCACATCGCCGGATTGAAACGGTGTAAAGCCCTTCTTCACCTCAGCGTATGGGCGTTTTGCGGAAGTGTCGATGATGCCGTCAGAAGCTCCGACCGAGGCCATGGGGACAAAAGTATAGAGCGAGTCATCTGACAAAGCGGTTTTGCCCAAACGCGGGTTGATGTCTGCTATTTCTGAAAGCGGCACAGTCCGCCAATTGTTACTCACGCCGCCAGCACCTCATTCAATCATCGTAGGGGCGAAGCAAACGATTCATCTGCTTCGCCCTTGTTGCAATCGTCATCAATGTTGCCATCATTCTCAAAACCGGGCGAAGCAGGTACAGCCATGCTTCGCCCCTACATTCGGTCCCTGCAAATCCAATCCGTTTTCTATTTCCCCGCATTCACCGGGTTGTTCTCATCCAGGTCCCATTTCAGGGGATTGTTCGCGATGTACTTCCGGATGTTTGCCAGGTCGGTTTCATCGCGGACGACATGTTCGTAATAATTGCGTTGCCACACCGGGCAACCGGGGTTGTCGCGCATTTTGTTGATTTTTCTGGTTGAGACCGATTTGAAATTCTGAAGAATAGCGCCCAGCGAACCGGATACCGTTCCGTCTCGTAGGGGCGAAGCAAATGCTTCACCTGCTTCGCCCTTGCAGGAATCGCCATCAATGATGCCATTATCTCCAAAACCGGGCGAAGCAGATGAACCTTGCTTCGCCCCTACAGGTCCGATGATGTCCATGATTCCGTGAAAATGGTTCGGCATGATCACAAATTCATCCAATTGAACGTTCGGAAAATGGTTCGTGATTGCCTGCCAACAGGCCTCCGCCGCCAACCCTAACCCATTCAACCTCATCTCGCCGTCTACAACCTCACCGAACAGGCATTCCCGCTGGAAGACACAGATCGTTACGAAATACGCCCCGGCGTTGCGATAATCGTATTCCCGCAGGCGGATGGAACGGCGGTGGTGGATGTCGGGGTTGTATGTCTCTTTCATTTTCGTTACCGTAGGGGCGAAGCAAACGACTCACCTGCTTCGCCCTTGTTGCAATCGTCATCATTGCTGCCATCATTTCCAAAACCGGGCGAAGCAGATACGGCCTAGCTTCGCCCCTGCAAATCTGCCCTACGATTCGAACTTGCCGTTACGCCGCCAGCACCTCATTCAACTCCTCCAACATCCCCCACAACTCCTCTCCAAACAACTGATAAACCTTGCCAATCCCGCCGTTCTCCTTGAACGGGGTAAACTCGAAATCATCCCGCCCGATCTCCAGGCTGGCAATGACATGGTCGCGTATCCGCTCCAGCCACCAGCGCTGCTCGTCGCTGAAACACTTCCCGCTGGCCTCCTGTTTGGCAATCCAAGCGGCAAACCGCTCGTGAACATGTTCCTCGAACGGCTCCAGCACCGGCTCCTGATGCAGGGCAAACCTGACCAGCGAAACGATATCCGTCCAGAGCCGCCTACCACCTTTTCCCTTAACCTTGGAAGTTTCCAGAGCGGCGTAGGCGTCCCACAAACGGTCGATGCGCCAGAGATACGGCGGCTTCTCGATCATCTCGGCCAACCCCTTGATCTCGTCGTACTTCAAGCGCTGGCGGTAGGGGCGGCTGTAGAGGATCTGCAGGGCGGTGATCTCGTCCTTGTTCTGCTCGATAAACTGTTCAAAGGAGTGAATCAACCCCTTGGCCTTGTCCAGGGCATCGGCATCGAAACCGGCCTCGATAACTTCGTCGGCGCTGACCGTGTCGACGATCTGGTCGGCCTTGCGCTGCAACTCCAGAATCTTCTCCCGCAGTTTCGGTTCACAGAGCGGCTTGACCGCCTGCTGGATCAGCGTGATCCCGGCCTGCCGAACCTGCTCCACAGTCGGATCACCCACACCGAAATTAGCCCGGGCCTGCTCGATCTGCCGCTCCGGGTCAATTGAGCTGATCAGGTCACCGGTCAACTCCTTCAACCCCTTGCCATCGGTCAACCGCTCGATCTCCGCCTTGCCTGCCGAATCAAGCTTCCGCTCCAGACGGGCAAAACGCCCGGCTATGGAGGAGACCACCTCACTCTCCGTATTCCCCAAGGCCACAGCCTGGAGCAGCTTTTCCAGCGAGACAGTCGGCTTCTTCTCCAACGGGCGGGAGTCTGTTTTATCCTCCTCGCAGACACCGACCGCATCGACGATGACGAAGTGGGTCTTGGCCACGGCATCAGGGGTAACCGCCTGCAGGTCGGTGTCGTTGATTACCCGCACCCCGCGCCCCTTCATCTGCTCAAAAAAGGAGCGGGAACGGATCATGCGCATGAAGAAGACACACTCCAGCGGCTTGATGTCGGTGCCGGTGGCGATCATGTCCACGGTCACTGCGATGCGCGGCATCGGGCTGGTGCGGAACTCGGCGATCAGCTCCTCCGGTTTCCTGCCGGTGGTGCGGTAGGTAATCTTCTGGCAGAAGTCATTGCCCTTGCCGAACTCCTCCCGCACGATCCGCACGATGTCCTCGGCGTGGGAGTCATCCTTGGCGAAAATCAGGGTCTTGGGCACCCAGCTGCGGCCGGGGAAGATCTCGGTCAGCACCTTGTCGCGGAAGGTTTTGATAACGGTACGGATCTGGTCAACCGCCACTACGTCCCGGTCGAGTTGTCCCGCCTCGTAGGTCAGGTCCTCGTCCAGCTGCTCCCAGCGCACGGCCCGTGTCTCCCGTTCGCGATGGTCCACGTAGTGCCCGGCCTCCACGACCGAGCCGGCCTGGGTAATCTTCGTCCGGATGCGGTAGACGTCGTAGTTGACGTTGACTCCGTCGGCCACGGCCTGTTCGTGCGGGTATTCCATCACCAGATTCTGGTTGAAGAAACCGAAGGTCTGCTTGCTGGGGGTGGCGGTCAAGCCGACCAGAAAGCCGTCGAAGTATTCCAGCACCTGGCGCCAGAGGTTGTAGATCGAGCGGTGGCACTCGTCGGTGACAATCAGATCGAAGGTTTCGGGCGGGATGGCCGGATTGTAGACCACCGGCGGCGGTTCCCGGAAGAGACTGACGTGATCGAAAAGCGATTCCTCCTCCAGCTCCGGAGCCAGTTCTTCGCCGCGCAGAATCGAATAGAGCCGCTGAATGGTGCAGATGCAGACTCGCGCCGTGCTGTCGAGACGGCTGCTCTGCAGGTGGTTGACGATGTACTCTTCGGTGAACTTGTAGGGGGTGTAGGGTGACTGGTACTGCTGGAATTCCTTCAACGTCTGGCGCCCCAGGTTGGCGCGGTCCACCAGGAACAGCACCCGCCGGGCCCCGGCAAACTTGAGCTGGCGATAGATGAAAGAGACCGAGGTAAATGTCTTGCCCGAGCCGGTTGCCATCTGCACCAGCGAGCGGGGACGATCGCTGGCCAGCGATTTTTCCAGATTGTTGATCGCCGTGAACTGCGCCGGCCAGAGTCCCTCGGAATGCAGCGGCGGCATGCGGCGCAAACGGCTTCGGTAGCAATCCGGCGACCAGATCACGCTCGGTTCGGCCACTGCTCCCGGCTGGTGGGTCGCGCTCTCCCCACTGCGGCAGGCAATGTCCAGCCAGTCGGCAAGAGTTTCGGGACGATGGAAGGAGAAAACGGATCTGGAGCGGGGATCGGGATCAAGACCGCTGGTAAAGCAGGTCTCGATGCCGGTTGACTGATAGCGGAACGGAAGCGGGCGGAACCAGGCCGGAAGCGACAACGGCAGCCCCTGCGTGTAGCGGTCGGACTGGATTTCGACCCCGGAGAGCGTCACACCGGCCTTCTTGGCCTCGATCACTCCGGCGGCCTGGCCGTCAACGTACAGCAGGTAATCGGCAAAGCCGAAACCGCGTTCCAGGGGAAACTCCCGGATAGCCACGCCCCGGCCGGCATGCAGGTTGACGCTCTTCACGTCCTGCACCAGCCAGCCTGCTTCAAGCAGCATCCGGTCGATATCTATACGCGCTTCCTGTTCGGGATTTGCGGACATGGCGCTCCTTATTCCAATTCCAGATCAAGGCGCCATTATGTAGCAGAATTAATGGAATAATACCAGAAAAAGCCTGCGGGCCAGCCTGGCCGTCATTCATACCTCAGCGCATCGATAGGATTAAGCCCGGCGGCTTTTCTGGCCGGGTAGAAACCGAAGA
>JACRCG010000197.1 GCA_016219145.1 Deltaproteobacteria bacterium
AGACCGGATAAGGAGGCAACACAATGGGATTATGGGACAAAATCACAGGCGAACTGATCGACATTGTACAGTGGCTGGACGACACCAATGACACACTGGTATTCCGTTTCGAACGCTACGGCAATGAGATCAAGTACAACGCCAAACTGGTAGTGCGTGAGGGCCAGATGGCGGCTTTTATCAATGAAGGCCAGTTGGCGGACGTATTCAAGCCCGGCACCTACACGCTTGATACCAGAAACCTTCCGGTTCTGGCTACGCTGAAGGGGTGGAAATACGGCTTTGAGAGCCCTTTCAAGGCCGAAGTCTACTTCTGCAGCACCCGACAGTTTACCAACCTGAAGTGGGGCACTCCCGGCCCATGTACCATGCGTGATCCCGAATTCGGAGTTGTGCGGGTTACGGCCTTCGGACTCTACTCGATCAAAATAAAGGACCCGGCCACTTTTATCAGGGAAATTGTCGGCACGGACGGCAATTTCACTACCGAACAGATCGAAGACAACCTGCGCGGAAAGATCGGCACCCGCATCAAGGAGGTCATGCCTGATGCCGGTATCCCGATCATCGACCTGGAAGGTAAGGTGATTCAGCTGGGTGAGACGCTCAAGGGGAGGATCGCACCTGCTTTTGAAGCATTCGGCCTTGACCTGACGGAAGTGCAGATTCAGGACATCGGATTGCCTGACGAAGTGGAACGTGCCATCGACAAGGCCGGCGCCATGCGTGCCATCGGCAACATGCAGACCTACACCCAGTATGAAACGGCCAACTCCATCAATGACGCCGCCAATAATCCAGGCGGTCTGGCTGCGGCCGGTGTTGGCCTTGGCATGGGGCTTGGCATGGGCAGCCAGATGGCCGGAGCCATGGGCGGAATGTTTACAGGACAGTCGCAGCCTGGTTCTGGCGGCGTTTCTGTAGCGCCACCGCCGTTGCCGCCGCAGATGCAGATTTTTGTTGCCGTCAATGGTCAGCAGACCGGTCCCTTTGATTTGATCGTATTCCAGCAGATGGTCAAGGCCGGGCAGGTCGGCCTCGATACGCTGGTCTGGAAGCAGGGGATGGCTTCCTGGACGGCCGCCGGTCAGGTAGCGGAGTTGACGTCTTTGTTCGGAGCGCCGCCGTCTGTACCGCCGACGGTGTAGGTGGCCTGTGACAGAAAACGTCCAATCCCAAACCTTTCCCTGTTTATCCTGCGGCGCAAAACTGGAATTCGCACCGGGAAAATCAGTCCTGAAATGCCCGTATTGCGGGCAGGAGAACAAACTTCCAGCATCTGTCGAACAGGTCAGGGAGCTTGATTTCTATGAATTCTTTGCCAGGGCGACTGAGCAAGGCGAGTCGGTTGAGAAGCAGACGGTAAAATGCACCTCTTGCAGCGCGATCTCCACGGTCGAGCCGAACATATCAATGATCAGGTGTCCCTTCTGCGGCTCGCAAATGACCGCCCAGGCCAAAGCAAGCCGCCTTATCAAGCCGGGCGCGGTTCTGCCGTTCAAGGTTACCAGAGCCAAAGCGGCCGAGGAGTTTCGGGCGTGGTTGTCAACTCTCTGGTTTGCGCCGGGTGAGCTTAAAAAGTTTGCCACCACATCGGGCGGCATCAAGGGAATGTATCTTCCCTGCTGGACCTACGACGCCCGTGCTACAACCTGGTACGATGGAGAACGGGGTGAGGAGTATTACGAAACCGAATATTACGAGGAAGAGGATAAAGACGGGAAAAGGGTTGCCAGAAGCCGTCAGGTCACTCGCACTCGCTGGCACAGTTCCAGCGGCTGTGTCAGCACTGTATTTGACGACATTCTGGTACTGGCCGGCAAATCTCTGCCGCCGGAAGTTATCCGTTCGCTGGAACCGTGGGATCTGAAAAGTCTGGTTCCTTACGGAGATGAGTACATGAGCGGCTTTCAAGTCGAAGCTTATCAGGTCGATCTGGGAGATGGTTTCGAGCAGGCCAAAGCACTGATGGAAGATGGAATCCGCCGGGCGGTCGAGCGCGACATCGGCGGGAATCATCAACGCATTAAAGCCATCCGCAGCCAGTACGACAATATCACATTCAAACATATTCTTCTGCCGGTCTGGATCAGTGCCTACCGCTATCGCGACAAGACCTTTCGTTTTATAGTCAATGCCCGTAGCGGACAGGTTCAGGGCCAGCGCCCCTGGTCAATGATCAAGATCGTTCTGGCGGTTTTTGCGCTGCTGCTCTTGCTGCTGATTATCGCTGTTATGGCAAAGGAAATGGGGAGTTAAATGCGTATCACGCCAACAACCGAGCTGGAATACCGCTGTAAAAAACTTCAGGAATATATGGCTGCAGCAGGATTGGATGCCGTCGTCATCGTGCAGAACGCCGACCTGTTCTATTTCACCGGGACAGTGCAGAACGGAAATCTTTATATTCCTGCCCTGGGGCAGCCGATCTTCATGGTGCGCAAGGACGCTGCCCGCGCCCGCATGGAATCCGGGCTGAAGGAGGTTATCCCTTTCGGCTCAATGAAGGATATTCCAGGCATTCTCTCGCAGTACGGCTACCCGGAACCGGAGCGGATCGGGCTTGAGCTTGATGTACTGCCGGTCAACTTTTTTTATCGTTATCAAAAAGTGTATCCGAACGCCGCATATAGCGATGCAACGCCGCTGATCCGCAAGGTCAGGATGATCAAATCGCACTACGAGATTCATCTGATGAAGGATGCCGCCGACCAGCTGGACGCCGTTTACAGGCGGGCCTGCGAGGTTATCCGTGTAGGCATGACCGATATCGAGCTGGCGGCAGAGCTTGAATATACAGCCAGAAAGAGCGGTCATCAGGGCATGGTCCGCATGCGCGGATTCAATTCCGAAACTTTTTTCGGCCATGTTTTCTCCGGCAGCGACGGTTCGGTGCCATCCTACTCTGACACGCCGCTGGGCGGTCTTGGCGTCAACACATCCTTCGGGCAGGGAGCCGGCCTGAAGCGGATCGAACGTAACGAAGCCATACTGGTGGATCTGGCCGGTTGCGTTGACGGTTACCTGATCGACCAGACCAGAATATTGGCCATCGGCGGCCTGTCAGACAGGCTGCGCAGAGCTTACGATGACATG
>JACRCG010000207.1 GCA_016219145.1 Deltaproteobacteria bacterium
ACTCAGCTGCATTTTCAAGGGAAATCATAGGCAAAATGAGGATGATGCATTCATCGTCCGCAGAATAACAGACAGACATCAAGCAGGAGTCAATCATGGCAATCAAGGACATACTAGTACATCTCGATGTTTCTGCAGCTACTGAAAGCAGGCTGGACCTTGCTATTCTTTATGCCAGGAAACATGGCGCCTGCCTCAGAGGGCTGTATCCGATCACCCATGCTTTTTCCGGCCAGTACGATAGTGACGAACGCTCAACTCTGGAGCGACTGAAAACCATGTTCTGTGAAAAGAGTGCTGCCGCCGGGATTCAGTCGGAATGGCTAAGCCATGATTCCGCAGTCATTGGTGTTTCCATTTCTGATATCGTGACCATGCATGCCTATTATTCAGATCTGGTGATTGTCGGGCAAACGGATCGTAAAAAAATCAACTTGAACGTTCCCGTAGATCTCCCTGAGTACCTCGTGAAGAATTGCGGCCGACCGGTACTTGTTGTTCCGTACGTCGGTTCATTCAATACGGCGGGGGAACGTATCATGGTTGCCTGGAAAGAGAACCGTGAGACGATCAGAAGTCTTAATGATGCCATGCCTTTCATTGAATTGGCTCAAAGTGTCTCTATTGTCGGCGCCACTGCCGAATTGAACGAATCATTCACCGACAGCCCGATGATCGATCTTTGCAATTATCTCTCACGCCGCGGGATATCTAGCAAGACGAGGCCGATTTTTCTCGGCAACCTTTCGATCGGTGACGCCATTCTCAACAATGCCTGCGAACAGTCCGCCGACTTGCTGATAATGGGCGCTTCCGTTCCGACCAACCGAAAAGCTTATGCGCTGAGTCCGATAGCCAAGTATGTTCTCGGACACCTTACTGTTCCTATTCTGATGTCCCATTAGAGTTGTTTTTTAAACAGGCTGGTTTGTTCAGGTAAACAGAAGGAAGGCAGCTGATTTCCGAACTCCACACAACCAAGGCCGGAGTTGCCATATTCTGGTGTGACTCCGGCCTTGGTTTTTCAGTTCCTGCCATAGTGACCGGGATGCGACCTCAGATCCCCTCGAACAGCGCCGTAGAGAGATAACGCTCGGCTCCGTCCGGCAGGATCACAACGATGGTCTTACCGGCAAATTCATCCAGCTGCCCCAGACGTACCGCAGCAGCCACCGCAGCCCCGCACGAAATTCCGACCAGCAGCCCTTCTTCCTTGGCCAGACGTTTGGCAAATTCGATCGCCTCGGCGCTGTCAACCTGCTCGACGCGGTCAACTACCGAGAGATCAAGCGTATCCGGTATAAAACCGGCGCCGATGCCCTGAATCTTGTGCGGAGCCGGCTGAAGCGGAAGTCCGGCCAGTTTCTGGCTTATTACCGGGCTCTCTTTCGGCTCGACCGCAACCGAGATAATCTTCTTACCTTTGGTGTTCTTGATGTAGCGGGAGATGCCGGTGATGGTGCCGCCGGTTCCAACGCCTGAAACAAGAACATCAATTGCTCCGTCGGTATCATTCCAGATCTCGGGGCCGGTAGTTTTTTCGTGTATCTCCGGGTTGGCCGGATTCTTGAACTGCTGCGGCAGGAAGTACTTTTCCGGCTCGGCGGCAGCCATCTCTTCAGCCCGGTTGATAGCGCCCTTCATCCCTTCGGCGCCGGGAGTCAGGATCAGGTTGGCCCCCAACGCGGCCAGCACCCGGCGACGCTCGATACTCATCGTTTCCGGCATGGTCAGGGTCAGTTTGTAACCACGGGCGGCGGCCACGTAGGCCAGTGCGATGCCGGTGTTGCCGGAGGTCGGCTCGATGATTTCGACACCCGGCTTCAAAACTCCGCGCTTCTCTGCATCCCAGATCATATTGGCGCCGATGCGGCATTTGACGGAATAGGCCGGGTTGCGTCCTTCAACTTTTGCCAGAATGGTGGCTTTTGAGTTGCCGACGATGTTGTTTAATTTAACCAGCGGGGTGTTGCCGATCGACTGCGAGTTGTCTGCGTAGATTTTACTCATGATGGTTCTCCTTTCGTTGTTAACATCTATGGAATTTATAGGTCAGTTGAGCAAAAAAATCAGATACTGAAGTCTACAATCTTTGCCTGCGTCTGCCGGGCATTTTCTGATCGTTCAATCATGTCGGCCAACGTGGTTGACTCAAGCACGGTGCTGACGGCCTGCATGACATCCGACATCACCAGCCGGATGCCGCAGCTGGTGTGGTCGCCGCACTCATCACAGCCGGGTGAGGCGGCCTCGTTCAAACATTGCACCGGGGCATATCCACCTTCCAGCACTTTTATGATACTGCCGATGGTGATCTGGCGAGGTTCTCTGGCAAGGTAATAACCGCCCCCCTTGCCTATTTTACTGTGAAGCAGCCCGGCGTTCTTGAGCGCCAGCAAAATAGCTTCAAGAAACTTGCGCGGTATGCTTTCTACGCTGGCCAGTTCGGAAATCAGGATCGGTTCGTCAGTCGGCTGCGCTGCCAGATGAATCAGGGCCTTGAGGGCATATTTGGTTTTCTTTGATAACATGTCTACTATTTCTATAGATAAAAAACCAAGCTGTCAAGATTTTTTTGACAGAGATTATTTGAAACAGTTTTTTTGTATTTGTTTTTCAAATATAATCGCGAGTATGATGGTGAGATAAAGCACACATGTCGGCAAATTACGGTTGCAGCTTCAAGCGGTATTAAATCTGGATTGTCCTTTGCAGGCCGATGCTTTGTTCCAAAAAAATACAGTCAATTTTTAACTGAGTACAAGTGAGGCCAATATGCCCAAGAAGAAATCAGTTAACTCCACGACCTCTGTCATGAACGGCGGCTCTAACCCGTTTCGTCCGGCCCGCCGGGCCATGGCATTGGAACCGCGCCTGTTGTTTGACGGCGCTGCCGCGATCCTGGCAGACGCTTTTCATCCCCAGGATGCATTCCATCCCACCGATACTCATGAAATAACCAGAGCGATTGCGACCGACACTATCAGTGAAAAAACGGCAGCCTTCGCCGTTTCGCCTCTTATTGTTGCCGAAAGCCAGGTTCGCGAGGTCGTCTTCATCGATCCGGCCGTCAAGGATTGGCAGCAGCTGGCAGCCGGGATAAAGCCTGGCGTTGAGGTGATTTTTCTGGACGCTTCACGTGACGGTGTCAGCCAGGTTGCCGATGCGCTTGCCGGCAGATCCGATGTGACGGCTGTTCATATCATTTCGCACGGGGATGCCGGAGCTGTGAAACTGGGCAATTCCACGCTTTCGTCCGCCTCACTGTCCGGTTACGCCTCCGATCTGGCGCGCATAGGTTCAGGTCTGACGGCAGATGGCGATATTCTCCTCTATGGCTGCGATGTGGCGCAAGGGGAGGGGGGCAAAGCCTTTGTTTCAGCCCTTGCAACCGCAACCGGAGCAGACGTGGCTGCGTCTGACGACCTGACCGGTGCGGCGGCTCTGGGCGGGGACTGGAATTTAGAGTACAAAGCAGGCAGCATCGAAACCGTTCTGGCTTTGTCTGCCAGCGGACAGGCAAAATATGACGGCCTGCTAGGCATACCGACCATAACTAACATTTTGCGTCAGAACCCGACTTTTGACACCACCAATGCGGATGCGGTCACCTTCCGGGTTACCTTCAGCGAAGCGGTCCAGAATGTGGACGGCACCGACTTCACACTGGCTCCCGGTTCAGTCAGCGGCGCCACTATCCAGATCGTCACCCCGGTTGTCAACAGCAACGGCACACAATATGACGTGCAGGTCGGGGGATTGGCCGGCACCAGCGGACCACTGAATCTGGATGTATCCAACCAGCAGAACATAACCAGTATTTCAACCGGCAGTGCTATCAGTTATTCCAACCCGGCCGGAGGCAATCCGGTTTCTGACCAGTCCTATACTGTCGATCACTTCGTTACCACGCCGATCATCACCGGCCTGTTGAACGCCGCCAACGCCAACGGCGATTCCGGCGCATCGGCTTCCGATTTCATCACCAATGTGAAGAATCTTAAAATCACCGGCACTACCGACGCCGGCAACACGGTGCAGGTATTCAGGAACGGCACTTCAATAGGGTTGATAACCGCCGACGGCGTTGGCGACTGGATACTTGATTATATCGGTACTACCCTGGCCGACGGAACCTACTCGATAACTGCAACTGCCGTCGATGTTGCCGGCAACACCGCCAATTCCGCTCCGGTCGCACTGGTGATTGACACGGCAGCACCGGTCATTAGCAGCGGAACGGCCAGCGATATAATCGTAACCTTGAACTATACGGATGATTCACAGCTTGACGCGATCAACAAGGGCGGGAGTTTCACGGTCAAGGACAACGGTGTTGCGGTAGTGGGTGGAGTCACCAATGTTTCCGTCGATGCCGCCACCAACACAGTCATGCTGACTTTGGCCAATCCGGTTCTGGCAAATCCTGGCCACCCTGTAACGGTCAGTTATAGCGACCCGACCGGCGGGAATGACGCCAATGCCATACAGGACAAGGCTGGTAACGATTCCGTCAGTGTCACTGATTTCAGCGTGACCAATAACACCACCACCATTATCGCGCCGGTCATCGGCAATGTGTCCGGATCGACCTGGTATAACCGCGGTGACGCCGCAGTAGCGTTATTCAGTACAACACCGGCACCGCTTATAACAGATGCCAACGACACCTATATGGAAGGCGCGGTCGTAACCATAACCAATAAGGACGCGACTGATGTGTTAAGCATCTTCGGCAGCCTGCCCAGCGGTATTACTGCCTCTGCCTACAATCCGGCGACAGGTGTTCTGACGCTTACCGGTCACGCCACTATCGGCGATTATCAGACTGCTCTTACTCAAGTTCGCTACATGAGTACCAGAGTCGCTGATCAGAATAGTGCCGTTATGGCAATCAGCTCGATTACCACCGACTCCGGCACACCACTTGACTTCATTACGACCGACCAAACCCTGAGTCTGACAGGTATTGCAGGCGCCAACCAGACTGTTACCGTCAAGCTTGACGGCACCACTCTCGGCACTACCACAGCGAGCGCAGCAGGTGCATGGACTTACAACTACACCGGCACTACGCTTGCCAACGGCAGGTACACTTTCACCGCTTCCGATGCCACAAACACAGCCATTAGAAACGTCATAGTTGATACAACTGGACTGATAAGCAATTCCGATCGAGCACTTGCGATCACTCTTACGGTCAATGATGGGCAGACAAATTCGGCAGCTGCAAACCGGACCATGAATGTACTAGGACCGGAGTTTTTCATGGGCCAGACGACAA
Organism: Deltaproteobacteria bacterium; assembly: GCA_016219145.1. Taxonomy (GTDB): domain Bacteria; phylum Desulfobacterota; class Desulfuromonadia; order Geobacterales; family Pseudopelobacteraceae; genus JACRCG01. The sequence continues at coordinate 5,285 of JACRCG010000207.1, forward strand.
CATCTTTTTTAGTGGGGCAGACCGGTGGTGCCACGTCGATGGAATTGACCGGGGTCAATCTGGTTATGAATACCACCGCAACCTTGCCAGGTTTTGCAGATTTTACGGCGAGTACGAATATTAATGCCATGGGTTTCAGTCCGGTTGACGGTCACCTCTATGCCTGGGATCGCAATGCAACCGCAGGCTCACCAGCCGGTGCTCTTCGTGTGATAAGAATAAACGCTGACGGCACTACCACATACCTGCCGCCTGCGCTTGGAGCAGCATCAGGCAACATACCCGCCTCAACGGCAGGATTTTTTTCGGCAGATGTGGGGCCGGACGGCGTCATTTATTATCAATCGGGTACATCGATATTCAGGTTTGATGTAAATCCCGGATCTGCAACGTATCTTCAGTGGATTCAAAAACTGACCCTGTCTGCCTCGCTGGGGGCGGCAGACATGGCATTCCATCCAGTAGACGGGAAGATTTATGCTGTAGCGGCGAACCTCTACCGAATGAATCTTGCAACCGCAACGGCCGGTAACGGTTATACGGTTACTTTGGAAGACCTGGGCGCCATAGCCGCTGGCGGAGGCGGCTGGGGACAGTATTTTGATACCAACGGTTTCATGTATGTCACAAATGGCGGTGGGCCACCCAGTACGATCTATCGAATAGATTTGACCAATACCGCAGCCCCAACAAAAACAGTAATTAATCTGACCGCTGGGACTCTGCCGACAACAGGCGATGGCGGACGTATCGTAACTATCAACCTCGACTTTGGTGATGCGCCGAACGCCTATTTTACAGATCTTGCTACTAATGGCCCCCGTCACAGTCTGTTGAACAACACCACCCATATCGGAGTCGCTCCTGACTCAAAATCTGCCGATTGCAAGATCATGCCGGTTCGAGTCCGGCCTCCGCTACCATAGATAAATAAAGGGCTCACACGTTTTTAGCGGTGAGCCCTTTTCTATTTCAAAACTTGAATCTTGAACCAAACTTGAACCAGA
>JACRCG010000202.1 GCA_016219145.1 Deltaproteobacteria bacterium
AAAGAGAACATCAATCCGGCGGGCTGTGCCTGGCAGGCGCAAGCACCGGTATCCTACACGTTCAGCGGAACCGACGGACTTAAAACCCTGTACGGTTTTGCCAGAGACGCAGCAGGGAACATCTCGATGCCGCTGGTCAGTCAAGTGGTCATAGACACGACACCTCCAATCATACCGCTTGATCCGGTGGTGCGATTCATCACTGATTCCACTGCCCAGGTACAGTGGCAGACCAATGAGCCGGCTCATGGCACGGTGGTATACGGAACATCAAATCCGCCAACCACCTCGGTTTCCGAACCGGTCAATGCCAATACCCTGGCGCATGGTCTGACCTTGACTGGCCTGTTGCCCACCACCACCTATTACCTGAAGGTGACCGCCTCCGACGCCCTGGATAATGGGCCGACCGAGAGTTTCATTGTGTCATTCACAACCAAGCAGGCGCCTGACCAAACTGCGCCGGTGATTACAGCCGGACCGGCCGTTGTCTCGATCGGCTCCAACACGGCAACAGTAGTCTGGAAAACTGACGAACCCAGCACCGGGGCTGTATCCGGCTCTTTTGGAGCGACCATCAATGATCCGGCTGGTCTGACAGTCAACCACTCCGTAACACTCAGCACTCTTTCCGCATCCACCACCTATACCGTCCAGGTGTCCGCGAAGGATGCGATCAACAACGGGCCAACAACCAGTCCGGTAATAAGCTTCACAACACAAGCAGCAATTAACAGCGACTCCACACCGCCGGTTATCATCCAGGGACCGCAGGCGCTGGGAATTACCGACAGCAGCGCAAATATCGTATGGGCTACCGATGAGGCTTCCGACGGTTCGGTTTCGTACAGCGACGGCGTGTCAACGCTGGTCGCCAGAGACCCGGCCTTCGGCAACGTTCACAATATTGTGCTGACCGGACTCAAGCAGGCCACTCAGTACAGCTTTACGGTGTCATCCAGTGACCGTGTTCCCAACGGCCCTACTACCAGTCTGGCGAAGACTTTCACCACAAAAACCACACCGGACGTCACACCTCCGGCCTTCATGTCCGGACCAAATGCCGTATTTATCGACACTCAGCGTGCCTTTATCATCTGGGATACCGATGAGCAGTCCGACAGCCTGGTGGAATACGGACTGGCCGCAAACAGCCTCGACCGGGCAGCAGCATCCGCTGATCTGCTTACCCGTCATGGTATCCAGCTGAGTAATCTGGAAATAAACACACCGTATTTCTACCGTGTCCGTTCAAGAGACGTGGCCGGCAACGAAGCGGTCAGCCTCACCAAGAGCTTTACCACCAAGGATGTTGTCCGGATTGTACCGCTGCTGCTCACCCAGCAGCCGGCCATCGATTTCAACACCGGCACCATGGCCCGCGTAACCTGGAAAACCAACAAACCGGCTGATACACGCGTCATTTTCGGTGAAGCATCCGGCGCAAATCTTGTGGAACTGTCCCTGATGGATAAAACCACCAATCACGTCATGATTCTGCCGAACCTGCTTCCGGGAACGACCTACACGGTTCTGTACTCATCCACCGATATGGATAATCTGACCCTGTCCGGTTATGTGGTCGAAAGTGGCGGCAGCGGTGCTGCAACCGTTGCCAAAGCGGCCTTCTCCAAGGCCACCATATCCCGGCAGGCCAACTCCAATACCGGCACAACCTCATTTACCACTCCGCAATCGGCGGATACTGCTCCTCCGGTCATAACTGCCGGACCGGCAGTGACTTCGACCGGCGACACGACAACCACGATCCAGTGGACAACCAACGAGATCGCGGATTCCCAGGTGTCCTGCACACAAGACGGCCAGTCGTCACCGCTGACGTTCGGTGATGTCGCCCAGGCGCTCTCGCATTCACTGGTACTGACAAGGCTCACGCCAAACACCACCTATACCTGTCAGGTTGCATCAACCGACCCGCTTGGTAACGGCCCAACAACCAGCAACTCCTTCTCCTTTACGACCGCCACTGTGGCAGACACGACACCGCCCGCTCTTACGGCAGCGCCCACTCTTACGCTGAAAGGCAACGGGTTGGCGGCACTGGCCTGGAAGACCGACAAGGCGGCCTCCAGCGTGGTGCGTTACGGTGCTCCGTCGGCATTGAATGACCTGCTTGCCACGAATGGAGCCACGACGGATCATTCACTGACAATCGCCAACCTGACACCAGGCACGCTCTATAACTACACGGTCGAACTTACCGATCCATCAAATAACACCGCGACAACATCACCGCTGGTCATGTCCCTCAAATACGGGGACTGCGACAACACCGGAGCGGTGAACATTGCCGAAGTTCAGAGCGCCATCAACATGTTCCTGGGGCTGAAGACGCCGCAGATATGCGTTGATTTCGACGCAGCCGGCAGTGTCAGCACTTCGAAGGTGCAGAAGACGATTAATTCATTTTTGGCGCCATAGGAGATGACAACCAGTATGCGCTTGATATCTGTTCTTGGCTTATTCGTTCTGAGTGTTGCGGCCTGTACTCAGGTCGCAACACCTTTGAAAACTGACAGCAGCACAACCACCAAAGCTGCAAGTCAGCTCCATTTGCCCATGCTGACTGTCGGAAGCAGTGCAGGAGCGCCGGGAGAACAGGTACAGATAGCATTAAGCTTTCTGAACTCTACCGGAATCCAGGTTACAAGCCTGAGTGCGGATATTGCGTTTGATGATGCCGCACTGGAGATAATTGACGCAAAACCTGGACCTGACCTGCTACCCGGATATCAGTTGCTAAGCGGCAAATCGGCTTCAAACCTTCTGCGTCTGGGCGTGATAAGCTTCAGTGCTCCAAAAACTATCAAAGATGGTGTAATTGCTACCGTCAACTTCAGGGTCAAACCTGAAGCCAAAATCGGCAATACAAAAGTCACATTGAAACCAGGCGCCTCGGACGCACGTGGTAACTTTGTCGCCATTTCAGGTTCAAACGGGCTTGTGCAGATAATGCCTCAAGAGCTCAAAAAGAATCCATGAATATCACATCTGAAAGCGCCCTGCTTATCCAGGCGCTCTTGTCCAATGACAGGAGCGCCTGGGAATGTTTTGTGAAACGCTATTCTCCCGTAGTCTGGAGTTCGATAAACAGAACCTTTGACAGATATTGCCCCCACTCCGGAGAAATGGAGCGGGAGGACGTCTACAGCAAAGTATTTATTGCACTTTTAGAAAATGATTTTGCCGTGTTGCGCAGCTACGACCATGCCAGGTCATCTTCCATGGCAACCTACCTCGCCGTAATTTCAACCAGAAAAGCAATTGACCATCTCAGAAGTGAAAAACAATTCAGATACGTATCTGTAGTCTGCGAGGACGGCACATCTCTCCTTGATTCAATTCCGGACGCCAAAGCGGACCTGCACCACCTCATTGAGAAGGCCGAAGATGCCAATAGCGTGAAATCCGCGGTTTCACTTCTGACTGAGCGCGACAGAAAGATGTATCACCTCATGTTTGATAAAGAGTTGTCAGCAGAGCAGATAGCTGGCGCACTCTCAGTATCAATTCCCGCAATTTACATAAGAAAAACCCGCCTGGTTGAAAAACTTAAAAAAATTATGAAAGATATTTCCCCCGCCTGCGTATAACAATACATAGCAATATCTATTCTCGAATCACCGGGGAAAAACATGAGAACCAGACACACTACAGATGACGATATTCTGATAGCGTCATATCTTGATGGAACCCTTACAGGCTCCGACCTGGAGAGATTCCGTGCCAGAATCACCGCCAACAGGAACGTTATGGAAATCGTGGAGTCCATGCACGAGGTCATTGGCAATGACAACTGTGATGAATACGGGCAGGCGCCGGATCACCTCCTTGAACGCGCCATTGCGTTATACCCTGAAAAACCGGGGCTGATGACCATCATACTGGCCATCGCCAAACAATACATATCTGTTATCGCCTGTCCGGACAATTATACACTGCTCAATCCGGAGCAGGCCTGCTGCGTACGAGGAGGAGGTTCAATGACGGTATCTCCAAGGGTAGTCATGGCCAGGGTATTTGACACCATACAGGTAGAGGTCGAGGCGGAGCGGCCGCTTCAGGGATCAGGCTGCACCATCAGGCTAAACGTATTACCGACTCAGCCGCAGATGAACAGTAACAAGTTCAGAGTGTTCTTCGCTTCGACCGAACGGGAACTCTATTCCGGCTCTCTCGAAAACGACGCCATCGCCTTTGAAGACATCAGCCCTGGCAATTACATTATAACCATAAAAAACCGCCTTAAAATTGTGGGCGAAATATCTCTGAAGCTTGAAGAAGACAACAACGGAGGGCACCATGAACAACAATAAAACTGATCTTGAACTGATTCTTGAAGAGAGAATGAGGCTTGAGCAATCACTTCATGACCAGTTCAGCAGAACCGTTACGGTCATGTTCACCGACATCAAAGGCTCCACCTCGTATTTCGAATCCAAAGGAGATATTGCCGGCCGGACCATGATTCATCTGCATAACAGCCTGGTAATACCACTGATCACCGAAAACAGCGGTGTGCTGACCAAAACCATCGGCGATGCGACCATGTCTGTCTTTGATGACCCGGTCAACGCCTTGAGAGCCGCCCAAGGCATGCAGCTGCGCCTGAGAGAACATAACCGTGATAAAAGTGCCGAACAGCAGATTCATATCCGCATCGGCCTAAATTACGGCACCGGCATTGTTGACGATAAGGATGTTTTCGGAGATGTGGTCAATGTGGCCAGCCGGGTGGAAGCCCTGGCTTCGGCAGATGAAATCCTGATTACGGATACGCTCTACCGCGAAGTCAAGAACAGTGACGAGTTCATCTTCCGTTTTTTTGAAACCGTGGCGGTCAAGGGTAAATCCGAGGCTATCAGGGTTTACCGTCTGCTCTGGCATGAAGAGGAATTGCACCTTGGCAAAACCAGGGTCGCCCATGAAGTTACTTCCAAAAAGGAGGGCATGTTCATCCTTGAGGCTTCAATAGCTGCTGAAGTTCTGAAAATCAGCGGCTATGAAAAAAACGGAGCGGATGACCGTCCGGTAAAGAACTACAGTGAAATCCCTTTCAACGAAGGAAAAATAAAGGACTATACCGGCGGCATCATCAACCTGCTCAACAGTGCCAACCGCAAGGGGAAGATCGGCACCGAACTGCTGGTGCGCCTGAAAGAGCTGGGTGGGCTGCTGTTTGACGAGCTGATACCGCTATCAATCAAGGAACGACTGGCCGCCACCATTGAGCAGAATCTGGTGATCGGCATTGACGAGCGTCTGGTGCAGATTCCGTGGGAGTTATTGTATGACGGCAGAGAGTTTTTCTGTCAGCGTTTCAGCATTGGCCGCACCGTCAGCACCAGACAGGCTGTCTCGGTTGTGGCCCGCCATATTGCCAGGCCGCTCAAGATGCAGGTGCTGGCCGATCCGCGCGGCGACCTCGCGGCAGCGTATGAAGAGGGGGTCGGTATCCGGGACGAAATCGGTAAATTTGACGAGTGGCTGGATATTTCTCTCAAAACGACCGACATCAGGAGCGACTACGTCAAGGCAAAAATCCGCAACTTTGATATCGTCCACTACGCCGGTCACGCCGAACACGTAGCAGACAACCCGGAAGCGAGCGGCTGGCTGCTGAGCGACGGCAAACTGAGCGCAAGAGAGATCGTGGCGTTGAAAGGGTTGATGCCGATGCCGTCGCTGGTCTTTTCCAACGCCTGCCAGACCGGGCACAGCGGCCAATGGAAGCTCGGAGAGGACTATGAGGAGAAAATTTTCGGTCTGGCCAATGCCTTCCTTGTGTCCGGAGTGCAGCACTACATAGGAACATTCTGGGAAATACCGGACGAGGCCGGTTATTATTTTGCCACCTCGTTCTATGACAATCTGGTTAACGGTGCCACCATCGGCGGCGCCATGAAAAAAGCGCGCCAGTCCCTGATAGACAAATACGGGGAAGACACCATCGTCTGGGCCGGCTACATGCTCTACGGCGACCCCAGCGCCAGATACATTATTAACGACACCACCAGCCACACCGACACTGAAGCGGTACGGGAGGCCCCCGAACCGGCCATACCGTTGCACGCCTACCATGATGTGCCAAAGAACACCGCCGCTTCAGCATCCACGTTCAAATGGCTGATAGCCGCTGTTGTCATCGTGCTGATTGCAGCTCTGGCCATATTCATGGGCATGTCAGGCGGCAAGAAAACAGCGGCAGCACCACCGGCAGCTCCGGTACAAAGCGAAGCCGATCAGAAAAGGGTTGACGAGCTGGTGGCGTCACTGGCTGTCAGATACCGCGACGGGAAGATTGTTGCTGAAAAAGAGAAAAGGGATGCATGGAGTTCCAGGCCGTTAAGCATAGCGGTCATGTCGATATCATCCTCCGGAGAAGCCGATAATGCAAAGGGTGGCAGCGGCGAGCGTCTGGCAGCCTACCTGAACCGGGCGCTGCAAAGCGGAGGCGTCACGGTTGTTGAGCGCGAGGTGCTGGACAAATTGCTGGTGGAATTAAAACTGGGCTCATCCCAGCTGGCCGATCCGGCGACATCGCTCAGACTCGGCAAACTGTTTTCAGCCGGCTTGATCATGACCGGAACCATAATTCCTGAAAAAGGCGGCAACAGTGTGATCCTCAGGCTGATAGACACGGAAACGACCGTTGTGGCAAAAACAATCTCCGCTTCTGCCGGAGAGATCACCGCCGAGTCCGCTAACGACCTTGCAACACAGGCCATTACCTGGCTGAAAGGTGAATTTCCGCTGCGCGGAAGGATCGCATCCATCGCCGGCAACCAGTGCCGCCTGAACATTGGCGCGGCGCACGGCGTGAAAAAGGGAGCGCTATTCGAGGTGCTGAGCGAAGCAAAAAAAGGGAGTGGGATATACGCCGTCATTGGGGAAATTGAAATAAGCGAGGCTTCAAAAGATTCATCGATTGCTCTGATCAAGGCCGGTGAAGGCAAGCTGAAAGAGAACGACATGGTGCGGGTGAAGACGCCATGACCACCTCCAAAACCCTTCAATATATTAATGAGGCACATCGCATAACACAGAGCAACGGAGCAACTGAGAAACCAATCATTCACAGTAAAAGTGAGTCTCAAAAAAGATTTTCCAAGCTGATTATTCCTGAATTTTTCTCCGTTGCTCCGTTGCTCCGTGTTTCAAATTATTTATTTGGTTTTATCTTTTGCTTTACCGTCCTGCTGTCGCCTGTCAGAGAAAGCGCCGCTCAGGTCGAAATATCATCTTCGCTCAACCCGGTCGGCTCCGGTGCCAGGGCGCTTGGCATGGGGGGCGCCTTCATCGGCGTGGCCGACGATGCCACCGCCGCCTCCTGGAACCCGGCCGGCCTGGTGCAGCTTGAGAAACCGGAAATTTCACTGGTCTATGACAAGTTTTTCCGCAACCAGTCTTATGAGTCCAGCAGCCATCCTGAAATGGCAGGGAATAACGGCATGGACGCCGACGGCATCAACTACGCCAGCCTGGTCTACCCTTTTCAGCTGTTTGACCGCAACATGGTGGTATCCCTTAACTACCAGAAACTCTACGATATGGACAAAAAGGTCAACTTCGCTTTCAAGCGCGATATGGGCATTGGAATACTGTCGGAATCGATCAGCTTCACACAGTCCGGTTCTCTGCACACCTTTTCGCCGGCGCTGGCGGTTCAGGTCACACCCTGGCTCTATGTTGGCGGAACGCTTAACATCTGGGGCGATTTTCTGCACAAAAACGGCTGGCAGAACAATTACCGATCGACCGGCACAGGTATTCTGGGTGGTGATCCGGTCACCACCAAAGTGGAATGGGACAACAACAGCTCTCTGAAGGGTGTCAACGGCAACCTGGGCCTGATGGGAATCTACGGTCCGTTCATGTTCGGCTTTGTCTACAAGCTCCCCTTTGATGCGGATTTACGCAAAGAGACCACCTTTACCCAGAGCTGGGATTGGCCCGGCGTGGCCTTCGACACCACCTCCACCACCCGCACCGTGCAGAACATGACGCTCAGCATGCCGGCCTCCTACGGTCTTGGCGTATCCTACCGCCACTCGGACAGCTGGATGGTAGCCCTGGACCTGTACCGCACCGAATGGTCGGACTACACCCTGCGTGATGCAGCGGGGAATGTCATGAATCCGGTCACCAATGCTCCCATCGCGGATGGACACCTGAAAGACACCATTCAGGTTCGTCTCGGCACGGAATACCTGTTCATCAGGGATAAATTTGTAATTCCGCTCAGATTCGGCCTGTTCTACGATCCGGAACCGCAGACCAAAACTGTCGATGACTATTTTGGATTTTCTTTTGGCAGCGGCATTACCTGGGGACCGGTTTCGGCTGATCTGGCCTATCAGTACCGCTTCGGCAACGATGTTACCGGCGACGTGCCGCTGCCTGGAGTCAAATCGTCAATTGATCAGCATACATTGATGATGTCGGTGGTTTACCGGTTTTAATTCAGCTAATAACATGACGATTAAACATTATTCTGGACGCGGATCAAATCTGATGAACGCAGATTTGGAAAATAAAAAGCTTTTGACTTAACCAGGATTAAAAGTTTTGGGGTTGATCAGCGTCATCCGCCTTTATCCGCGTCCCATAAAAGTTTTTTTCGAGAGGTACCCATGCAACGAATCATCCTGATCGCTATCATACTGCTCGCCCTCCCCTGCCAGCCGCTTTTCGCCGCCGAAGGGAGCGGCACTTTCCGCGCCAAATGGTGGAACTACTACCAGCGCGGGCTGGACAAAATAGAAGGTGGACAATGGCAAGAAGCCGTTAACGAGCTTACACAGGCCAACTCCATGCGGGACAAAGACCAGCGCATGGCACGCACCTACGGCATGAACTTTATCGACTACTTTCCGCACCGCGAACTGGGCATCGCGTATCTGAGCCTGGGGAGACAGGAAGAGGCCATCCGCGAGCTGGAAAAGTCTATCGAACAGAAAAAATCGGCCAAGGCTTATCATTACCTGGACAAAGCCAGGAAGGCGCTGCTTAAGCGCCAGGGTGCAGCCATGTCACCCCCTGCCATCACACTCACATCTCTCAAGCCGGAGCAGACGCTCGGAAGCAACCGGATCAGAGTTGCCGGGCGGGTTAACGGCGAAGGCTATGTTACCTGTGTAACCATAAACAAACGGGAAATTGAACTGGACCTGGCCGCCAGAGAGGTACTGTTTGATCAGGAGATTGTGCTTGGGGATGATGAAAACATCATCAACATTGAGGCCGAGGATCTGATGGGCAAGAAAGCCCGCTCCACAGCGAAAGTTATTGTTGATATCGAAGGCCCTCTGATCAGCGTAGCCGAACTTGTCGAGGTCGTGCGGGAAGGAAAAAGATTTATCCGCATTGCAGGTGAAGCATCAGACAAAAGCGGTGTACAGAGTGTCGTAATTAACGGCAAGGAATTGTACGCCGCCAATGCCGGCAGTTTTGACTTTGATATATCCATCGACAAAGCCCGCACACTGGCCGGCATAACAATCACGGCGACAGACTCCCTTGGAAATCAGACTTCAGCCGATATGAATGTTGCCAGAGAACTGGCCGCTTTTGCCAGAAAGCCGGAGCGGATTTTGGTCGCGTCCGCCCTGCCCCGCATCTTCTCGTCCGACAGGGAGAAACCTGTCATAACGCTCAAGGAAAGCGGAGAACTGCCGGAACTTTTTGTTGACAGGTATTATATTGAAGGAAGTGTCTCCGACAACGAAAGAGTTGATCGAATCACCATCAACAACAGCGAGATACCGGTAAAAAAAGGGAAAAAGGTATTTTTCAGCAGAATGGTACAGCTGCTTGAGGGCTCAAACAAAATCAGCATCAGCGCCGCAGACTCTGCCGGAAACAGGGCTGAAACCGATCTGTTGATCCGCCGGAAAGTGCCGGCAGTCCTGCAAGCCGGATCAAGGATGAGCGTCACTGTCCTCCCCTTCAACGGCAAGCTCAAAAACGCCGAATATCTGGACATCGCCGACGACTACCTGATGGGTGCCCTGGTCGATCAGAAGCGCTTTCAGGTGATAGAGCGGGAAAAGCTGAAACAACTGCTGGCCGAGCAGAAACTGTCCAAGGAAAAGCTGACTGACCCGAGCCATTCGGTACGGATCGGCAAATTAATTGCGGCCGACGCAATTCTGGCGACAACGGTTCAGGAGAGCCGCACCTCCCTGGAGTTCATCACCAGAGTTATCAGCACCGAGACATCAGAAGTCATGGACGTCAAGGATGTCTTTGTGGAAACAGGCAGCCCGAACACGATCAGGGATATCATGGCCGGTCTGGCAACCCGGATTGCGCGCGGCTTCCCGCTTTTGGAGGGGATAGTCCTGAAATCCGATCAGGGTGAAATACTTACTGATCTCGGAAGCGCAGCTGCAATCCATAAAGGGACCGGTTTCATCGTATTCAGGAAAGGGCCGGACATCAAGCATCCGGTAACTGGCAAATCTCTTGGCAGCGAAACCATCAAGCTGGCCGAAGGACATCTGGATGAAATCCAGAGCGGATTTTCACGTGGCAAGCTGAACGACAAAGTTAAAAAGCAGCCGATCAAGGCTGCTGATTTGATAATCACGAAGTGAAATAACAGCATAACTGCATGGCTTCATGTTAATAAAACCACGCTGAATGTTATGTAAATTTCGTTGAAATTGTGATATTTACCTCGAACATATTTTCGTAACCAAAGAGGATGAAACAAGCCAAAAACAGATTCTTCTTACCCCTGATTGAATGCTTTTGACTTCATCCGTGTTCATCAGCGTGCATCAGCGGTTACAATAATGATTTTGAAGTTTATTATGAAAGAAATTCCGCGCTGCTGCGTATACACATTAACAGGACGCGGATCACATCTGATGAACGCGGATTTTGAATCAATCAGGTTTTGACGTAACCAGGAATATTGGCTTTAGCCTTATCCGCGTCATCCGCCTTAATCCGCGTCCAATATAGATTTTGACTGTTTTTTATGAACAAACCCTGGAGGGATGTGTGAAACCAACGATTTACATGGAAACAACCATTCCCAGTTACCTGGCATCACGACTCAGCACCAACATAATTACTGCGGGTCAACAGATTTTGACCCGTGAATGGTGGGAACAAGAACGTCATCATTACCGTTTGTACGTTTCTCAGGCAGTACTTGATGAATGCGGGGGTGGTGACAAGGAACAAGCCAGGAAGAGACTGGCTATAATCCGCTCAATTCCGTTACTTCCCATCAATGATGCCGTTGGCGTACAAGCCTCCATCTATATGGATTTACTCGGAATTCCTACATCATCGGCTATGGATGCAATTCATCTGGCTATTTCAGTTGCCTACCGCATTGACTATCTGTTGACATGGAACTGTCGCCATCTGGCCCATGGCGAAACCCGCATGAAACTGCATCGCTATAACGCTGCACACGGGCTGCATGAACCAATGATTGTGACACCGCAGGAATTGGAGGGAAACAATGACATATCGTGACAAAATTGTGGATGAAGTGCGTGCTATTCGTGAACAGCTTTGTAATCAGGCCGGAAGCCTTGAAAATATTCTTGCCACCTTGCGTAAGGAAGAGTCAGCACATCCCGGACGTATGGCCAAACCTCCTGCACCCGATTACGGTACGCAACCGGTCAGCGTGCCAGGTAGACATAAAAAAATTGCCCTTCCTCTTTGCGCCGAAGACAGGGCGAAGTATGAAAAGAGTAAAACAAAATCCCTTTAACGTTCATCCGTGTTCAATAGATTTAACAGGTAGGGGCGCGGTCCGTGACCCGCCCGCCTTCAGGTTGTTTGGAAATCAGAAAACAAAATCAAAACCAGGGCAGGTTTGGAACCTGCCCCTACGAAAAAATAATGAAAGAAATTCCGCGCTGCCGCGTATAACCATTAACAGGACGCGGATCACATCTGATGAACGCGGATTTTGAAAGCAAAAAGGACTTTGACGTAACCATGAATATAAAGGTTTTAGCCTTATCCGCGTCATCCGCCTTTATCCGCGTCCAATAAAGATTTTGAAGTTTATTATGAAAGAAATTCAGCGCTGCTGCGTATAACCATTAACAGGACGCGGATCAAATCTGATGAACGCGGATTTTAAGGGCAATAAGGCCTTTGACGTAACCAGGAATATTGGTTTTAGCCTTATCCGCGTCATCCGCCTTTATCCGCGTCCAATATAGATTTTGAAGTTTATTATGAAAGAAATTCAGCGCTGCCGCGTATAACCATTAACAGGACGCGGATCACATCTGATGAACGCGGATTTTAAGGGCAATAAGGCCTTTGACGTAACCAGGAATATAAGGTTTTAGCCTTATCCGCGTCATCCGCCTTTATCCGCGTCCAAACAGATTTTGACAGGTGGATATGAACGATAAACTGAAACATAACGAACTTACCGATGTGGTTATTAGCTGTTTTTACACGGTTTATAATGCTTTGGGGTATGGCTTTCTTGAGAAGGTATACGAGAATGCTCTTCTTCATGAACTTACAAAACGTGGCGTATCTGCTTCATGCCAGTTTCCGATTATCGTCTATTATGATGGGAAAACGGTTGGCGAATATTTTGCGGATATGGTTGTAGAGAGTTCGCTGATAATCGAAATCAAGGCAGCCAAGAATATCATCCCGGAACATGAGGCCCAATTGTTGAATTACCTCAAGGCTACAGACATTGAAGTAGGCCTGCTTCTGAATTTTGGCCCAAAACCAGAATTCAGGCGCAAGGCTTTTGATAATTCAGGCAAGTCAAACAATGACCTGTTTGGGACGCGGATCACATCTGATGAACGCGGATTTTAAGGGCAAATAGGCCTTTGACGTAACCAGGAATATAAGGTTTTAGCCTGATCCGCGTCATCCGCCTTTATCCGCGTCCAATAAAGATTTTGAAGTTTATTATGAAAGAAATTCAGCGCTGCCGCGTATAACCATTAACAGGACGCGGATCAAATCTGATGAACGCGGATTTTAAGGGCAAAAAGGCCTTTGACGTAACCAGGAATATAAGGTTTTAGCCTTATCCGCGTCATCCGCCTTTATCCGCGTCCAATAA
>JACRCG010000203.1 GCA_016219145.1 Deltaproteobacteria bacterium
CATAACGCCCCCCTCGTTAATGATTACCTTATTAAGCGCCTAACAGCATCCCGAATAATACCGCATATTTGTTTGCAGGCAACCTTATCTGCCAGGCTACCCGCAAAAAAAAGCCGTCCCGGATCGGGGCGGCTTGTGAGTTCCATTATAAAACGGACGTCTCTGCTTGTTTATGCGGCCAATTTTTCTTCCGTGTTAACTTCCCTGAAAGTTTCTCCATCGTTATTCAGACATTTAGGGCATTCCAGCGCGGCAAAATTAGCGCTTACCGTAATTGGCGTGAAATCTTTTGCCAGGCTCTGGTAATAACAGATTCCACATTCAAACTTGTCTTTGGATTCCATGATTTTCTCCTTTACATGTCTGTTCGTGGTTGATTTCTGTTAAACGTGTCCGTTTCATGTCAGCATTGAAGATGGACCAGCAATGGCACAGCCATCAATCAAACGTTTGTTTTAGTGCTGTGCATAAAAAATAATGTCTACCTCACCTGAGGACCCCCCTTGTAAAGATATCCATGATATGTCGGATAAGCTGTTCATCACGTTCCGGAGCATGATCAACCAGCTCGGCCGTTGCAGGTTCGAGCAGAAAATAGAAATTGATCATCCCGGCCAGGGCCAAAACCGTATCGGTGGGATTCAGGTCATCCCTGAACTTCCTGTCTGAAAGACCATCGGCAAATGTATCCAAGAGCATCTGTACGACTTTCCTGATTGCCGGCTTTATAATTGTCTCGAAACATGCGGTAGGATTGGTTAGTTCACTGGTATAGAAACGAAGCAGATAGGGATTGCTGCGATAGCGTGAAACTGTGGCGCGAACATACAGTTCGAATTTCTGGAGCGTGTCGACCTCCATCTGTTCGATCTCTTCCAGCTTCCCCAGAATGGCGAACTGTTCGGTCAACACTGCGGCGTACAACCCCTCCTTGCCACCGAAATAGTACGAGATCATGGAAAGATTTACCCCGGCAGCACCGGCCAGTTCGCGAACGCTCACGCCGTTCAGCCCCTTTGCGGCAAACAGCGGGACTGCAGCTGCAATCAGATTTTTTCGGCAGTCGTTATCAGCCACAGGGTTTTCCTCCACAAACGGGATACCGATCATCATTCAAACGTTTGATCAGTTATAAATATACTCTCAAAAACATGAAATGCGAACCATTATTTAGGTTCGCATTTCATGTTGAATATAACGCAAATAAAAAGGCTAAAAAAGCTGTGACACCATTCTAGATACCGTTCAATATTTCCATACGCTTGGCCCGGTACTCGTCTTCGGTTATCAGCCCCTTTTCCTTGAGTTCGTTGAGAATGATGAGACGTTCAGCCGGCTTGCGCAGCTCCTCGTTCCGCTGCGCCGACTGTGGCGTTCCAGACGTTTCAACTTTCCCGGCAACCGGTGGCGACACAAGCGGAGCCTGCCAATCTTCTCCGAAAGCCAGCCAGTCCCGGCGTACCAGTGGCGTATCCGTCACAAGCATCCACTCCCCGTCGGCCTGCTTCTTCCTGCTGCCGGGGGTAAACGGCGAGAGGCGGCGATCCTCGCGTTCATTAACATCGTTTTGGACCTGGCCGACAATCAGGTTCAGCTTGCCAGCCTTAAAAAACACCCGACCGGTGGTCACCTTCGGGCTTTTGGCAAGGCCGTACAACGCATCATGCAACCCAAAAACAGCAAAGACCACATCCTCGCCCGGGGCTGCCTTTTTAAGTGCTTTTTGCAGATGCGGAGCCAGAACCTGTACCGCAGCAGCGGTAAAAAGCGGACCGGGCTTCTCACTATCCGCAAACCGGACCTTTATTGAAGCCAGTATCGAGCTGATCCTGTCCAACGAAATATCGACAGGGTGGTCGTTGGCAGCGACACGCGCATCCCCGGCGGAATCCTGGCGTTCCAGCGCAACGAACTGGTCACGGCTCTGCCAGAGTTCGCGCCGGTCGGCAGCAGCCTGTGCAGTCAACGGCACTATTGATAACAGGATGGCTGCAGTTGCAAGCCAGAACCGGACAACATTTCCAGAAACGCTCGTTTTCATGTATCCTCCCGTTG
The DNA here is from genome assembly GCA_016219145.1 of Deltaproteobacteria bacterium. Taxonomy (GTDB): domain Bacteria; phylum Desulfobacterota; class Desulfuromonadia; order Geobacterales; family Pseudopelobacteraceae; genus JACRCG01. Next base: position 2,056 of record JACRCG010000203.1, read on the forward strand.
AAACTTCAGATCCAATCCTGCCATTTTTGAAAAATGTAAACAGGGACACCCGCAAGTGCCCCTGTTTATGCCCAATATTACAATCCCTGATACTTATAATACCATCAAAATGGAAGCTTGCCGTAACCCATCAGGCCGAATGCTGGTGCCAGCAAACAGGTGAAGGTTAAAACAATGAACATCGTTGCTGCGACTTTTGGATTGATCTTGCCGTAGGTCACGCCGGTTACGGTGAAACAGATCACCACAAAAGTCAGGTTCATGAATGCAAGATAGGGAACTACGCTGATGATGGTCTTGCCATCCGGCTTGATTCCGCCGCCGGTGGCATAAAGGTATGCGTATATCGCGCAAACTATCCCCACCAGCAGCGCGCCGTTTCCGACGGTACGAAGATCGGTGACACCGGTCATGAGCGCGTGACCGGTCTGCAGGTACAGCACACCGAACACGAACAGCAGTCCGGCGGTGAAGGGATCGGTGAAGACCGCGGCCTGAAGGGTCGCGCCGATCACGACCAGTATGCCGACAACAGAGCTTACAAAACCGGTGCTTTTGGCCTCACCGTAACCCAGAAAAAACATACCCACCGGAATCCACATAATACTGATCAATACAAGCAGAGCTAACGTCATTGTCTTCCTCCTGAATTAAATTACAGTCCCGCAATGGGAGCAAAGGGATACTTATTCGGCTGTGGTCGGATCAATCATCATCTTTACTTCAGCAACACTGTTGGCCGGGAATCCGCCCTGCCTGGCATGTTCCAGCACAATTTCCTTATTTGGCGCGATATAGATGCAGTAGATTTTGTCATCGGTCACGTAGCTTTGTACCCACTGTATCTGCGGCCCCAATCCAGAAAGCACGCTGCATGACTTCTGTGAGATCGCCTGCATCGTTTCGGCCGGCAACTGACCAGCGCCTGCAAGTTCACGTTCGATCACATATTTTGGCATGACAATCTCCTTTATTTAATTATATCAAGCGGTTACCAGTAGAACATGGTCCCAAGAGCAAAAGCGTTGGAGTGCTGCTTGGCTCCGTCCATCCAGGTGTTCTGGGAATAGATATACTCAGCTACGAACTGGGTGAACTTGTTCAGGTTGTAAGTGATTGTTGCAACGGCAGCTTCCTGGTTTCTCATGCCGATAAAGGTTGCACCTTCCGTGTCGTTTTTCTCCTGGCGAGACTGGCCATAGTTGGCGCCAATCATGATTGAAGGATTCAGTTTGTAGGTAGCCTGGAGCAGGTAGCCCCAGTGCAGGCGTGTTTTACCGTTTTCATCAGCAGCAGAATTAGGAAGGACGTTGCCGTCCTGAGCACTGAGCATCCCCAACCCCCTGCCTACATAACCGGATCCCAGCAGGTTCAGGCCGCTGAAGCCGACTCCCAGACCGTAGGCGCCGCCAATGGATTCGTCGCTGCTATTGCCAGTTGCGCGGGGGGCGGTCTGGTAAAGACCGGAGACCCAGGCCTGTGTCGTTGCGGCGCCGATTTTACCGGCATAAGATATCTCGGCCTCGACACGGGGTGAGTTGGTCTTGCCGGTGTTGGCAGTGATTTTGTACGGTTCGGCGACCTCGACGGCCACCTTTACACCGGCCATATCAGGGGTGGTATAACGGATCTGGGGACCGAAACCGGTGTAGAGATAACCGTATCCGATATGTCCCAGGTTCACGGTATTGCCACGACCACCTACCACACCGGACGTCAGCAGGGTCATGTCAGTCAGTATGTTCTTGCCCTGGTAGAGGTTGAGGGCGCGACCGGCCAGCAGTTCGCCGTAGGCGCCTTTGGCGGTGTAGAATATTTCACGGAAATCGATGTTGCCGCCGACGTTAAAGCGTGTATCGTTTTGATTTTGAATGCTTGGATAGATACCGATCCGGACGGTAGAATCGACACCATTGGTGGTCGGAGCCTTGACGTTGAAAGCTACAACCGAAGG
>JACRCG010000204.1 GCA_016219145.1 Deltaproteobacteria bacterium
CATCAGGCACATCAGCCAGGGCGCTACGCAGATCCCCGACGGTTTCGATGCCGTCGATCTCTTTTTCACGCATCAGCATTGGTTACCTCCTTTTCAAGCTGTCTGATCCGACGTTTAATGATCATGATTCGGGTCTTTTGGCCTCTGCATAATTCACATGCTTTCAGTAGCTCACGACAGAAACCAATATCTTTGACATGTGTGAGACTGACCCTGCAGTCTTCAACACTGGTACTTATGTAGGCTGGGATTGAAGGCATCGGTGTCACCTCACAGCGCCGCGATATCGAGCGGGATGGCGATGTATTCACCCTGCTCGTTGCGCTCGTAGAGTCTGATCTGTTTTTTGCTGCTGATCACGACGATCGCGGCGTCGACAATCTGCATGGCTTCGTTCCAGGTTGAGTTGCTGATCTTGTAACTGCGCAGCCTGAGCACCTCGGAGACGCGCAGTTTGCCGTCCACCAGGGTGAAGGCCCCGGTCACGATCGTTTTAAGATCGGCGGCGCTGTCTGACTCGGTGCTGGTCATTTCTTCCAGAGCCTGGTTCAGTTTGCGTTCGGCGGCCTGCAGTTCCGGACCAAAGTCGAGTTTCTTTTGGATGGCGATTGAGAGTTTGAACTTGCGGTCGAAGGTGAAGAACTGCATGTTGCCGTCCCGGCCGCCGCGCTCGACCCCGTATTTTTCAAACAGCAGCCCCAGCACGGCGGCGACATCTTCGAAGTTGTATTGTTTGAAGCGTTGGATTTTGCCCGAGAGGCTTTTCCAGATCACGGCGATGGATAGCACCATGTCGTGATACAGGAGGTCTGTTTCACGGATTCTTTCAACCAGGACCAGGCTGTCGTTGTCATCACGCATGCGGCCGTCAATGACCTGTGGGTGCAGCGCTTCATAGGAGAGCCGCTCCTGGCGCTTGAGAGAGTAGCTGTCGGCGCCGGTGGGCACCACGCGCTCGGTGACTTCGCCCCAGGTGATGGTTTCAAAGATGTCGGCAGATACGGCTCCGGCGCGCTGCAAGGTACGGATGGCCTTTTCACAGGCTTCCTTGGCCTCTTTGCCGGTCGGGTGATACTGGATTCCTGTGTTTGGGGCATGGGAGTAAAAGTTCATTTCTGTGCTCCTTTGAGTTTGGGTAGATATTGGTTTTCATAGATGTCGTAGCATTCGGTGCAAGTGCCGTAATCGTGGCCGGGTTCGGCGTAGTTGTCGCATACCCATTCCGGCCCGAGCCCTTTTACCTCTCCGGCGGTGTTGGGCGGGCCGGAGGAGAGCTGCAGCTGTTCGTGTATGGTTTTGTACCTGGCGTTCATACGGTGTACCTGGTGGCGCGTTTTTTGAGAAACATGCGAGTCTGGAACCATCCGATTTCCTCTTTAATCACGATTGAAATGCGTTTGAAGATGCGTCTAATCATGGCGTGTCTCCTTTGTCGTTATCAGGGCGTTCCATGCGCCTGTCCGCGTCTCCGGCGGATCTGCAGACCGACAGCACGGCTACGGTCAATATCACGGCGCCGTAAACAAGCAGCATCAGTACTGCCCAGTGGATATGAATCATCACTTTCCCCCTTTGTTGTTTTGCGGACAGTTCCGGCAGGCACGGTACATGCGGGCATAGAAGCTGTCGGTTTGCGGTTCGCGCCGTTTGTGCTCGGCGCATGCCGAGAGCGGGATTTCTCCCAGTTCATGGCATTTCACAAATGCTCCTCCAAAGACCTCTTCGACCCGCGTCAGTATGGCGCCGGTATCTCCTTTGTATTTATCGTTCAGAACCTGGCTGATGGCCGCCGGGGAATATCCCAGCATCTTGGCAACGGCGGTCTGGCCATGAGCGGCGCATTCATCACGCAGCAGCCCCATTAAATCCGGTTTGGTCATTCGGCGCCCCCTTCGACCCGGCTCCAGACCACGCGTTTCAGGTTGGGGTCGTAGACCTGTTTGGTGCGCTGGATCTGCGGAGGTTGCGGACCGGTCCACATGGTATTGATCAGGCTGTAGCGCTGTCCGGGGCGAGCCACCAGGTAACCAGCCGCGCAGAGGGCGCCGCAGTAGGTGACGGCTTCGCTGTCGGCGACATGGTGTTGTTCGGTGGAGGCGTTGAAGGCCAGGTCACGGGCACTGAATTCCTTGAGCACGGCCATGGCATTCCACATCTGCCGCCGGCCTGTGCCCTGGGTGACCGGTGCGCCGTTCTTGCGGACCCTGGGCGCTTCGTGGCCGGCGTCGCGGGCAAAGGTGTAGAGAGTCAGAGCCATCCGACCGGTCCCTTTGGTGGCGACCAGGTATCCGGCGTTGCTCAATCCGATCAGGTAGTCGCGGATGCTGTTGATATCCAGGAGGATGTGTTTGGCAACGTCGTTGAGCGTAAAAAAAGGCGCGCTATCAGGAAGTTGCTGGGTTGCGTATTTTCGTATCCAGTCCCAGATTGCCTGGCGGCATTCGCTGGGTTGCTGTTTGTCGATCGGTTTACGGCTCATTTCCGTCCTCCGCGCACCGGGGATTTGCCGGTATAGAGCTGCTGTCCGGCGCCATTCCAGGCGGCAAGATCGATGGAGTGCAAGTTCAGGCGCATGGCGATCTCTTCCACCAGTGCCAGGTTGACCACGATCCGGCGGGCCGAGCCTTCGGACAGTTTGTGGATATGGATGATCAGGTCGGGCTGGATTGTAACTTTGCGCGTGTAGTGATCAGCCAGGAGCTGGGCATCATCCAGGTCGAGCGGCTGTACCGCTTTCCAGTCCAGGACACGGCTGTGGACCCGTTCCCAACGCTCCAGCTTATGTGGAATATCCTCTTCGCCGATCAGGAGTACTGCGGCCTGTCCGCCGTCGTGGATGTCGCGGATGATCTCGACGGCTCCTTTGTCCACCAGATGATCCATCTCATCGATGATCAGCGGCCGGCCGGAGACCATCAGCTGGCTGCAGATCTGATCGAGCATGTCGGGCATGGTTTTGCCGGGGGTAATGCCCATGCGTTTGAGGATCTCCACCAGGACGGTTTTACGGTTCCAGACGCTTTTGCATTCGATGCGATAGGCGTTGTAACGGTTGACCAGGTAGCATGCCGCCGAGGATTTCCCAAGCCCGGCCTTGCCGTAGAGCACGCCGATCCGTGGCAGGTTGCTGGCGGCGTTGATCAGGCTCTCCATGCATACGGCGGCAAGGACTACGTTGTTGAGATGAGCTACTGAACTCTTGACAGCGGGTGTGTTTTGTGACATTTTTTAACCTCTCTTTCGGTAGTTTTGAAAAGGTCGGGATCGCGAGTTCCGGCCTTTTCGCTATTTCATGGCCTTCCGGTCTTCTTCCATTCCCTTCATTGCCAAAAATTCGTTGGTCAGTTCGTATCGCCGCAGAGCGTCGTATTCATCGGTTGCGATGTCGCCGCCGGCTGTCAGTATCTCGCGCAGCCGTTTCATGCGCTGATATTTGACATTGCGCGATTCGGTTTCCAGGCTGCGCACGTTGGTGTTCTGTTTGGCCTCGAACTCTGCTTTCAAGCGCTCTTTCATCGCCTGTTGATCGGGTGTCAAGGCTGGGGTGGCCACAGGCTTGACCGTCCCATCCAGTGCGTCGGCCGCTTCGCGTGCGGCTGTCAGGCCGGGAGTAGTATATTCGACGGTCGGTCGCGGCATGTAGGTCACATTCCCCTGGGCCGTGGCGGCTTCTTTTTCGCGGTAGCTCATGACCGCGTCAACCACGTCAACACCCTTCAGGGCCTTCCTGGTTTCACGAGTCAAGCGCGAGATTTCCTTTTTATGTTCATTGTGCAGGGCGCGGGTGGCGGTGGCCACTTCGGCCATCGATATGCCGGTGCGCTTCGGGTCCTCGGCGATGCAGAGGAATTCCCAGACATCATGTTCGTTGGTTATGTGGACTATGATCCGGCCAAGGTCGGTCGGGTCCTGGAAGGCGCGGCATCTGGCGCCGGTGTGGATGCCCAGGGCCGGGTGGATGTAGAAGCCGCCATTGACCCGGATTCCTTTTTTGCCGATGATCGGCAGCCGCCCGCCGCGCCTGGCCGTTTCGACCAGGAGCATGTCCAGGGCGCGGACGTCGGAGATTACGCTGATCGGGTATGGCCATTCGGACAGGGCCTGGTTGGGAGTTTTGCCCAAACGGGAATGGACGGTGTTGTGATAGTTAGCGGTCCAGCGGTCGATAAAGGCCTGCAGTTCGGCCGAGCCGATCGATACTTCAATTGTTTCGCCTCTGGTCATCAGCCGTTGGGCAAAGGTTTTGCGGCTGTCGATCGCTTTGCGGTCGGCGACGTTATGTCCGCAGTAACCGGGTGTCAGTTCGATCAGGTCGTGACTGAAGGTGCGGAAGGATCTCTCGATATGTGGTTTTTCATCGCCGCTGAACGGGGCGCATATGTGGTGATGAATGTCCAGGTCGGACAGGATCCGTTCAAAGTGCTCTGATATGTAGGGTGCGCCTTGATCGGTGGCCAGGGTGCCGCCTGTGGGCACGCCCCAATCCAGGATGCAGTTGCGGACTATAAAGGCGTTGTCGCGGGCCTTCTCGGTCTTGTTGACGTAGTATTTCAGTCTGGCGGTGCCGACGTCGGTTACGCCGAGAATCTTGTAGCGCTGGCCGTCGGTCAGCAGCAGGTCGGCCGGGGTGGCGTCGATTTCCCAGAGCTGGTTGGGGCCGTCGATCCCTTCGGAGCGTGAGCCGAAAGCCGGCTGGTGGCGGTTTTTGTAGTCGTCCGGGTTGTTGGCCAGGGCAAACTGGTGGACGTTTTTCATTTTCCATTTGTCCATGTAGCGCTTGACGGTTTTATCGTTGACGCGCGGTGCGTTTGGAAGTAGTCCGCGCAGGGCTTCGTTGCATTTCTTCTGGTTGATGTGCGGGTGCTTCAGTATCAGTGCCTGGATAACTTCGGCCATGGGTGCGGTTTCACTGCCATCCGGCAGGGTGGTTTTGTTCCAGGTTTCGATTTTGCCCTGGTCTTTGCGGTTGCCGTGCAGGTTGACCAGACCCATCATGCCGAGGTTGTATTCGCTCGCGATCCAGCCGCGCAGCGTGCCGGGGTGCAGGTGCTGGATTTCATCGCGCACCCAGGGAGCCACGTCGATCCGGCCCAGGACGTATTCATGGGCAAATTGGTCCTGTCCGTGTTTTTTGGCCAGGCGGTGCGATGTGACATAGGCATGGCAGGCCTTGATGATGACCATTTTTGCGTTGGCGCCGGTTTTCTGCCAGTCGGGCAGTTTTTCAAACATGACCAGCGATTCGGCGCGGGCAGCCTGGCGCTCTTTTTCCTGGTTGTCAGCGCTGAGCTTGATCTGCGCGGCGGTCGTGGCGGCGGCCTGGACGGCGGGCAGGTCATAGCCGACTTTGGTGTTTTTGGTGGCCAGGGCCTGGCGGGTTTCGATCGGGAGGGAGGCTATTTCTATTTCAATAAACTTACTGGCACTCCCATCCCGGTTTTTTCTTGGCTGCGACAACACTTTCCCAAGTTTTACAAGGTCATAAATGCCTTTCAGGGTTTTAGTCATAAAGGGCAGGCCCAGTAATTCTTTTGGGAGACAGTGGGTTTTCATGGCCGACCCTCCACTTCGCGCAGCAGCGTCTCCAGGCGTTTCTTTTCGGCTTCCAGGGCCTTTTCCTGCTCCCGCGTGGCCTGGCGCTTTTCGTCCAGTTTGCGGATATCGGCCCGCAGGGCGTCCGGGCCGCGCAGGGTAAAGGCGCCGCATGCCTGGGAAGCCACGTTGAGCGCATCCAGGTTGTCGGTGGCCCGGCGGAAGGCTGGCAGGTATTCCAGCGGGAAGCGGTGATTTTCCTTTGATTGGCATACCCAGGCGTTGATCATGTGGACCGTGATTTCCTCGCCGGTGTAGAGGGTCATTTCGTCGGCGATCTGTTCACGGGATTTGCCGGCATGGCGCAGGGCCGAAGCCAGGGCGGCGATTACCTGGTGTTTGATGTTGAGGCTGCCGGGGGTCGCCTGAGTTCGAGCGGCTTCGATCTCCTGACGGATCACCACTTCGAACAGGCTTAGTTGACCGGCGGCGGCCGTGTCTGTTTTTTTCTGTGGGTTAGACATTGACCGCTTTCCGTTTGGCTGGTAATGTTGCGCTGTCGGAGTATTTTTTCAGGAAGTTATCACGTGCGGCCTCGGCCCGTTCCTGTGCCACACGGTTGGCTTCCACCGCGACCAGTTTCCGCAGGTAAAGTACGGATCCGCGGCCCCATATCCTGGAAGCATCCACATCCAGATATTTTGCTATGGCCTCGCGGATCGGCAGGTTGCAGCGGACGCCTTTGACGTTCTTTTGCACGGAGTGATAGCCGTAGCCGGTGGCGTTGGCTATGTCCTGGCAGGTAAGGCCGCGCAGATCGATCAGTTGCTGTAGGTAGTTCATGTCGGTTCCTTTTGGAGGTGTGTTGTGGATATTGAAAAACTTAATAAATTCATCACAAAAAGAGATTCTCTTGCTGAAAAAGGCGCTGACTACCTGAAAGAAAAAGTCATCGGAGTACATGTCGCTGCCATTGTTTCGGAAACTGGCGAGCTTTCACTGCCGCGCCTGATCGCAGCTCTTAAACTAACGGCTGATTCTGTACAAAATTCTGAACGCTTGAAAGCGGAGACGGCTTTAAAATATCTGCTAAGCTTACAAGGCGATTCCGCCCCTCGATGATGTCCCCTGCTAAACAGGCTAGGAGAAACCATTCATCATCCGTAAGTGGGTTTTCTGTCACAAGCCGGGCAAAAACATTTTTCCCTGTGAAGTTTGTATCAACACCCGAACGTATTTCGGTTTCCACGGCTTCAAGTAGTTTTTCAAAAGGGTTTTCCGCGGGCATTTAAACCGCCTCCTTTTTTTTGTTTAATGAGTCTAGTTAATGCAGTGAACCTAGACAGCAAAATACATACAATAATTATATGTGTCAACATAAAAAAACAGGTAAAAGTTTAGTTTTGGCCCTTTGTTGCAATTACCAGCTATTTGTCGTTAAAATACAGAAGCTTGCAAGACTTTCACCAGGTAAAAGTTTTTATAATAACTGGTAAAAGTTTACCGTTTTAACTTTTACCTTAGGATTTTATTTATGGGCATGCCGGAAAGATTTAAAATTGTACGAGAGAACATGGGCCTGAGCCAAAAAGATATGGCTGCATCTATTGGTATAAGCCTGCCAGGGTTACAGGGTTATGAGGCTGGCAGGAGCGTGCCTGGTGGTAATGTGTTTGAAGCCCTTGTGAAGCTGGGTTTTAACGCAAACTGGCTGCTGACGGGCGAAGGGGAGATGAAGCTGGGGGCGGAGGTGTATCCGCTGGCAGAGGGGTTAAAAAACGGCAATACGACCGGCGAGCGGCCTGTGGCCCTTGAACGGCATATAAAAAGAGCCGACCTGTCTCCGATCAAGGAGGCCGCGGTCAGCTATATAGAACACATGGAAGATATCCATGTACCCAAAGTAATTACGTTTATACTGTCGCAGCCGGAAATAAGTGCAAGTATTCTGGCCAGGCGGAATGAAATCACCGGTGGCGTAGACTATGCGACGTGGATGATCAACAATTTGTCGCCTGAAGAAAAGCAAGCGATTCAGGAAATCCTAAAAGCAAGGGGCAAACAATTGCGTGGGAGCGCGGTTGTAGATATTCCCGTTGAATTGCGGCCAACCGGAACCTGATTTTACGAAGCAGATCGTCATGATTACACGGCTTGGCAACAAAGTCATCAATCTCTGTCATAAAGCCTTCTATGAACGTTTGAATGCCGCCCAGGCAGGTTTTAAAGAATATGGGGATATCCTTGGTGCGTTTGTTCTCCCGTAGCATCATGCACGTTTCGTAGCCGTCAAACCCTGGCATCACCACGTCCAGCAGGATCAGGTCCGGCCGGGCAAACATGGCACGATGAAAGCCGGTTTCTCCATCCTCCGCGACAAGTACGCGCAAGCCGGCGCTGGACAAGACCGTGATCATAATGTTTAACTCAGTGCGGTCGTCGTCTATGACCAGGACAGTGTACTTCTGCTGCATTTTTATGTTCCTCCTGTGGGGTAATTACGCCTCCAGGGCGTATTCGTATTAATTGTGTCAGATGGTTGATTTGGTGTAACAAGGAGGGCGTGGTGATAAAATTATTTGTGTTTTTGTCTTTGTTTATTGCTTCGTTGGCTTCAGCAAATGAACAGTTTGATAAGATGCCTCCAGCAGAGCACCTGATGCGGGCCAAGAGGGTTATAAGCCAGCTAGATGCCAGGGCGGCAAGATTACACCTTCAAGCTATACCTCCCAGTGCCCCAGAGTATGTTGAAGCAAAAAAGTTGTTGGCTACCATGCCGGCCCTTGAAAAGAAACAAGTAGATGCTGCACGTAAGAAAGTTATATCCGATCGCAAACAGGCACAGGCGGATCTAAAAACTGGTGTACAAATACGTAAATTGTTTGCAAAGTCATATGAGCGGCAATTGCTTGATAAAGGCTTGGATGCTTATGCTTCAGCGGTTGGAAAAAATTGTACCAGTCTAAAAGTTAAGTGGATACTTGTTAATCGGCCTTTAGTACACCAGTTATGTAATAATGCGACCTTTATTCAAAGCTTACGCGACATGGGTTTCAAAAAACTATTGATGGTTGATGGATATCAGTATTCCTGGACAATCGATCTTTAATCCTGACGTAATTATTTCATAAACCATCTGTCTGCTATCCCGTTTTTGTTAAATTCCATCTGTCCGGGGCGCTGGGTATATTCCTACCATTGCCACGCTCCCGATCCGCTGTCTATCAGGCTTCTCCCATCATTTCCCATGGTATCCCATCATAACCCGGCTGTTCATGTTCCATCTGTCTCGTCACAGGTGGAACGGGCTCTGACCGGTGAACGGGTGGAGACATCCTTCACGTCCCAACTGTCGAAGGAAAAGATCCGCTACTTCGATGTGACGGCAACCCCGATCGAGGATGTTCACGGCGAGAGGAACCGTGCGCTGGTATTCCTGAGGGATGTGACCGAAAAGCGGCTTCAGGAACTTCACCTGATGCAGGCCGAAAAGCTCTCCAGTATCGGGGTGCTGGCAGCCGGTGTCGCCCATGAGATAAACAACCCGCTTTCGTCGGTGGCAGG
>JACRCG010000205.1 GCA_016219145.1 Deltaproteobacteria bacterium
CATTGCCGGCCGCCACCTCATAAGCCCCGTTGTAGCGGGCCGGCGCGCCGCAGCAGGTCTGATCCTGCGGGAACAGCACTTCGATGCCGGCCTTGTTGAGTACCTTGACCAGCGCCTCACCCATTTCAGGATAGGCGAAATCGATCAGGCAGCCGGCATAGAAAGCGGCCTTTTCCCGGCACTTCGGCTGTTTGATTGTGCTGAAACGGTCCCGGAACGGTTCAGCTGCTATGGCCGGCAGACTGCGACCATCGGTCAGATCGGCCAGAAACAGCGGCAGGTGCCGGACAAATTTTCCGGTCGTAAACGGCTTGCCTGCCACCGATGCGGCCCGCAGCATGCCATGAAATAGCTTGCGGTTATTGACAACCGCGTAGATCGTTTTCTGCAGCAGCGGCAGACCCTGCTCCTGTACCAGGCGGCGCCTGATCTCCATGATCAGGTCGGGGATATCGATCTTGCCGGGGCAGACATCCTTGCAGGCGCCGCACTGGATGCAGAGCCCCTGGATATCTTCGGACTTTTTCAGTTCATCAAACCAGGCCGTCAAAATGGTGCCGATACCGCCGGTGTAAACCTTGCCGAAGACATGCCCCCCCACCAGACGGAAGATCGGGCAGACATTCAGGCAGGAGGCGCAGCGAATGCATTGCAGCGCCTGTTTGAACTTGGGATCGGCCGCCATTTCCGAGCGACGGTTATCCATCAAAATGATGTGCAGATCCTTCATGGATCCGTCGGTATTGGGGGTCGGCCCGGTAATGATCGAGACATAGCTGGTCAGCAGCTGGGCCGTGGCGCTCCTTGGCAGTGCCTTCAGAATCGTGGCGACATCGGCATAATTGGCGATCAGCTTCTCGATCCCGACCAGCGCAATGTGGATTTTTGGAAGCGTCGTCACCAGCCGGGCATTGCCCTCGTTGGTCATCAGAACAATGCTGCCGGTTTCGGCCACAGCGATGTTGCCGCCCGAAATGCCCATGTCGGCTTCGAGGAACTTTGGTCGCAATTCGTTCCTGGCGACCTTGACCAGCCGGGGGATATCGGATGAGAGGCGCTCGTTGATCTCCTTGCTGAACAGGTCGGAGACCTCCTCTTTGGTCATGTGAATAGCCGGCATGACCATATGCGAGGGGGTTTGTCCGGCCAGCTGGATGATCCATTCGCCCAGGTCGGTCTCGCCGACCGAAATTCCGGCTTTTTCCAGATAGGGATTGAGGTGAATCTCTTCCGTTGCCATCGATTTGGATTTGACGACCGATTTAACACCGTTGTCCTGAGCGATCTTCAGGATGTATTCCCGGACTTTGGCGGGATCGCTGGTTCTGAAGACCTTGGCGCCGCGCGCTTCGGCATTCTGTGTGAACAGATCCGAGAGTTGTTCGAGGTGCGAGGCGGCATAGGACTTCAGCTCGGCGATGCGCCCCCTCAGCTCTTCGAAGTCGATTCCCTCATAGGCCTTGGCGCGATTGACTTTATAGGCCTCGGAGAACTTGCCCAGCGCCCCGGTCAGATTGGCGTTATTGACCGCCTTGTTGATGGATTCCTTGAATTCGTTGCTCATTATGTATTTCCTCCCAATAGTAATCATCCAATCTAACCCCCCTCAATCCCCCCTTAGATAAGGGGGGAAGCCTTGAAGTCTCCCCTTAGTTAAGGGGAGATTTAGAGGGGTTAAATTTCAGCCCAACTCATCCACAAACACAATCACCAGCCGCTCCGGCCCGTGAACCCCTATCGTCAGCACCCGCTCGATATCAGCCGTCCGGCTCGGGCCGGTTATCATGGCGATATATCCGCTTTGATCCGGATGCAGCCGGCTCAGCAGGGTCGGCATGTCGGGCAGTATCCCGCCGGTCGGGACAAGGGCGATATGGATGGTCGGAAGTGACGACACCAGTCGCTGTTCGACGGAAGACGAGTCCTGCGCCAGAGTTCCGGTGTCCGCCAGAGCCCATTCCACCTGGCTGATCCCGAAACGTGCATCTGCCGCCAACTCGCGAGTGACCTCAAACTTCAAGCCTGCAATGCACTCCAGCGGCTGCCGGTCAATTTCATTGAGGAATGGGCAATCGGCCCACAATGCAAAAGCTTGAGATACGTTGGCCACTCCCTCTTTTTGCAGGAACTGGATCAGGAAATCGAGTGCGGCATTATTGGTGTTAAAGCGATATACCTCCGCGCTGACCTCTTCCGCTCTGGCTTTAAATTGTTGGTACATGGTTCCTGTATCCCCCCATCTATTTATATACCTGTTTTTTGTTCTTGAAGTCATTTTATTGGGCAGATCCAAATTGGTAAACATGTTTTCACGCATAAATTATTTGTATAACCAATTTGAACATACGGTATTTCATCTTAAAATGCTTGTCAATAAGGATTTTTTCTATTTCAAAAAATAATGTTGACAGGCTTTGGAAAAAAGATTAATTGGTAAGACATCTTTATGTAACAGTGTATCTAAAACGATGTCATATCAATACAAATATAGTTTTAAAACTGCTAACCAACAAACCAAGGAGGAATCTGTATGAACAAATTGCTCAAACCGCTTGAGTGGATCGAGAACAGTATAGCTGTCATCTCAATGACAACGGTATCATTGCTCGTTTTTGCAAATGTCGTGTCGAGGTACGGTTTCAGCTACACCCCGATCTGGTCTGAAGAGCTGTCCCGCTTTCTGGTTGTCTGGTCGATCTTCATCGGCGTATCGATCGGAGTCAGGAAAAACCAGCACATCGGGGTCGATGCACTGATCAGGTTTCTGCCGCACAAGCTGTTACTGGCCGCTGAAGTCCTTTTAAACCTTATCGGTGTGGTAGTTATCGGTATCCTGATATACACCAGCATTGATTTCATCAAGGAAACCATAGAGTACGGGCAACTATCGCCAGCAATGCGAATCCCGATGTACATTCCTTACATTGCCATGCCGGTCGGGCTCTCACTCAGCATCATCCACTTTATCAATAATATTGTGCAACTGCTTATTGATCCGACAAAAGCCGAGGCGGTCCTTTTTGCCAGCGAACATGTTGAAGAGATCATGGTTGAAGAAGAAATGAAAATCTCCGGAGGTGATAAGAAATGAACAGCGTCATCGTCTTTATAATATTGGCCGGCATTCTTGCCACCGGGACGCCTATCGCCGTAGCCATGGTCGGCACTGTCATGCTCTCGCTCTATTTTTTCACTGATGTTCCAATGCTGGTTATAATTCAGCAGATGTTCGGCTCTGCCGACTCCTTCACCTTGATGGCGATTCCATTTTTCGTTCTTTCCGGCAATATCATGACCGCCGGCGGCATCTCACAGCGGCTGATCAGGGTAGCAACCGCCATGTTCGGAGGCATGTCGGGCGGATTGGCTATTGCTGCCACGGCGGCCTGCGCCTTCTTCGCCGCCATTTCCGGCTCGTCGCCGGCTACTGTGGCCGCCATCGGCGCCATAATGATGCCGGCCCTGATGAAAGCCAAATACAATGACGCCTATTCCGTTGGCATTGTAACGTCGGCCGGTTCACTGGGAATCATGATCCCCCCGTCCATCCCAATGGTGGTTTACGCCCTTGCAACTGGTGAACCGATCGGAAAACTCTTCATGGCCGGTGTCGTTCCCGGTCTTATGACGGCAGCCGTCTTCGCGGTCATGTGTTACATCGCTGCCAAACGGGGTGGTTTCGGGCAGGTTGATGGAGAGACAAAAGTCAACTTCAAGGAGATGGCTGCAGCATTAAAAGACGGCTTCTGGGGTTTGATGATGCCGTTGATCGTACTGGGCGGTATCTATACCGGAATGTTCACCCCCACCGAAGCCGCAGCGGTTGCCGTGGTATACAGCGCCATTGTCGGCAGTTTCATATACAAGGACATTAAACTCAAGGATTACATCGATATTCTGACTTCATCAGCATCTGTCTCAGCCATGATCATGTTTATCATCATCTCGGCCAGCGCCTTCAGCTGGTATCTTACCAGTCAGGGTATCCCCCAGCAGGTTGCCGAATGGATCATATCGGTCGCCCCATCGCCCTGGATGTTCCTGGTGGCTGTCAACGTTCTGCTCCTGATCGTGGGTTGTTTCATGGAACCGAACTCGGCAATTCTTGTACTTGCGCCACTTTTCTACCCGATCGTCATGAAGATGAATATCAACCCGATTCATTTCGGTATTGTCATGATCTACAACCTGGAACTTGGGATGTTGACGCCGCCGCTCGGGCTGAACCTGTTCGTCTCATCCGGGATGACCGGGTTCCCTCTCAGCAGAGTTGTCAAAGCCAGTATACCTTTCATGATAGCCATGTTCTTCCTCTTGGCCGTCTACACCTATATACCGATCTTCTCAACCTGGCTCCCTGATCTGCTCTCTGCTGCACCTAAGCCGTAGGAGGTGACACTACACTGAAACAATAGCCCCCCCCTTGTTTTACGGGAGGAAAAAAAACACATGAATCCATTATCAACCGAGCAGCACAAATCCCACAGGAGGTAGAAAATGAAGAATTGTAAAAAGAGTCTGTTGTCCGTTCTGATGCTTGCAGCCGCTACTTTGGTTGCAGTCCCGGCGTTTGCCGCGCCGAAGTATTCCTTTAAACTTGCCCATGTTATTACCGCCGGCACACCGATTGACGTCGGCGCCAAAAAGTTCGCCGAAATGGTAAGCCAGCGCACCAAAGGAGAAGTGGAGATCAAGGTCTTCCCGGCCGGCCAACTGGGCGGCGAACGCGCCATCATCGAAGGCGTTCAGCTCGGCACCATCGAGATGTCCTTCACCACAACTGGCGCTATCGCCGGTTTCGCACCGGAGTTCCAGGTGCTTGACCTGCCTTTCCTATTCCCGTCCTATGAAGCTGCCTATACATACCTTGACGGCGAGCAGGGCAAAAAGCTGCTGGCGCTGCTGGACCGAAAAGGCATC
>JACRCG010000198.1 GCA_016219145.1 Deltaproteobacteria bacterium
ATGATGTCATAGGGTGTATCCACCCCGACATAAAAACCGAGCCGGGAAGGGGTGATAAACAGCGGCGGAACGCTGAACAGGACGGCCGGCGGGGCGGACACAACCACACGTGGGGCAGGAATACCAAGATTAACATTGACATTAACCTCCGCCTGCGCAGATGAAGCTGCCGTTATGGCGGCTGTTACAAGTACCAACACTATCTTTTTCATAAAGGACCTCCTTGCTGGTTAGACTACTTGATCAGATTGAACTGATCAACAATTCTTTGACGATAGGCGGTAATATCTTTTTCAAGTGATTGAAGGGTTGACACCTTCTGTTTGATGCTGGTCAGGTGCATATCCAGGAACTCAATCAGACGGGGCATAATCTTGTCAGGCACCTTGTGCTCCTTGTCAAACAGGATGGCAAGCTCTTTCATTTCCTCCAGAGACAGCCCCAGTTCCTTGACTTTCAGCACAAACTTGAAACGCTTCACATCGGCTTTTTCATAATACCTGACCCGTCCATCGGTCCGTTTGGGCGGTTCGACCAGCCCCAGCTTTTCATAAAGCCTGATCGTTCTGGTTGTGATTCCGAGCATCTCAGCCAGATCACTTATCTGCATATGGTCTTCGTTACTTAGCCTCATACTTCACCTCAGCGTCAATTAATCTCATATAGAACCAGCTGCATTTTTTTGTCAAGATTTTTGAAGAACGCAGCTGTCTGAATAAAATATTCGTGCGCGGAAACTATGGAGTTTACAGGCATGAGCAACATCGTCTAAACTCCTGATTATCAGTACGTGACAAAGTTATTGCCCGGCATATGACAAGGGGTACTTATGGCTGAAATACGTCTGTCCTCTTTTACAATCTTTGTTACTCCCATTCTGAATACGTTTCTACGTTTCAGCTCATTGCTCTATCTGAAGGCAGCCGGATGGCGACTCTCAGGAGACATCCCGGACGCCCGTAAATGCGTCATAATTGCCGCCCCGCACACCAGCAACTGGGATCTGCCCATGACACTGGCAATTGTTTTCGCCTTCCGGCTCAAGATATATTTTCTCGCAAAACATACCCTGTTTACCCCGCCCTTCGGAATACTTCTGCGTTGGCTGGGCGGAATTCCGGTCGACAGGAGCAAAGCCAATAATTTTGTTGAGCAGGCGGTCGAGCTGTTTGCGAAGAGCGATGATCTGATATTGCTTGTGCCTCCGGAAGGAACCCGCAAGCAGGTGCGGACCTGGAAAAGCGGCTTTTATCACATTGCTAACGGCGCAAACGTACCGATTTTACTGGGGTTCATAGACTTCAGGCGCAAACTGGCCGGACTTGGCGGCACCTATGTCCCAAGCGGAAATTTTGAAGCTGACCTTTTGAATATTCAGGCTTTTTATGCTGACATAACCGGCAAGAATCCAAGACTGAACATAAACGGATAGAGCCAATGGACACGCTGCCTCTCATAATCGGTCATCGCGGCGCTTCAAAGGATGCGCCGGAAAACACGCTGGAATCCTTCCAACTTGCCTGGGAACAGGGTGCCGATGGGATAGAGGCCGACTTTCGCCTCACTGCGGACAACCAGATCATCTGCATGCACGATGAAACCACCGCCCGGACATCGGGAGTAGATCTTGAAATTGCCGATAGCACCCTCGACCGGCTGCGTAGTCTCGACGTCGGCGTCGGGAAGGGGGCCAAGTGGGGAGGAACCAGGATACCGACACTGCCTGAAGTGCTGGCTGCCGTACCTGATGGCACATGGTTTTTTATTGAAATCAAGAGCGGACCCGAGATTATAGTTCCGCTGGAAAAAGCCCTGCTGGCATCCGGGGTATCTACCGCACGGATCAGGCTGCTGTCGTTCGATGCCACGCTGGTTGCGGAACTAAAGCGGAGGATGCCCGGCTGGCGCGCCTGCTGGCTCTGTGATTTTCGGCATTCCCTGCGGCAAAATGTCTGGAGCCCGTCGCATGAAGAAGTGCTGGAGACACTGCGTCTTTCCTCTGCAGACGGCCTGGCGGGAGCCAACCGGGATTTTCTGGATCATTATCTGGCAAAACAAGTGAAAGATCTGGGCCGGGAGATACATGTCTGGACCGTAGACCGTCTGACTGATGCCAGGCGCCTGGCAGCCCTCGGAGTTGATTCGATCATGACTAACCGCCCCGGCTGGCTCCGAAACAAACTGTTTTCAGACAGAGGCGGTCCATGAACTACTCCGCCCATCTTGCTACCGGCAAACTGATTGCCTTCATGCAGAATTTCTCCAAAATCAAAGTCAGAACACACGGCCAGGAACTGATTCCACAGGGGTCCATCATCTTTGTGGTGAACCACTTCACCCGAATCGAGACCCTGCTGCTGCCCTACCACCTCTACAGCCACACCCATGTGCCGGTCTGGTCGCTGGCTGACCAATCCTTGTTCGAAGGTCCGCTGAGCGGTTTTCTTGAAAAAGTCGGGGCAATTTCTACAAAAAATCCTGATCGTGACCGCCTGATTGTAAAAACACTTCTGACCGGCGAAGCGCACTGGATCATTTTTCCTGAGGGGCGCATGGTCAAGGACAAGCAGGCCGCCAGCAGGCCCTCCTTCTTAGGACTGAGTCGCAGCGGACAACGCAAGGCACATACCGGGGCCGCGAATCTGGCACTTCGCACCGAATTTTATAGAAAACGACTGAATTACCTGCTTACAGAAAACCCTGTTGAAGCTGAACGTCTGATGAACCTGTTTCAGATTGAAAACATGATGCCGATCCTGACCGAAACGACCTGGATTGTTCCGATCAACCTGACCTATTATCCGCTCAGAACAAGGGAGAATGTCCTCAGTACGCTGGCTCACCGCTTTGCCGGAAACATATCCGACCGGCTGAGGGAAGAGCTGCTGACCGAGGGGACCATGTTTTTTGAAGGGGTCGATATCGACATCCGCTTCGGTCAGCCTATCCCGGCTTCAGAGTCACTCGTCGCTCCCCAGATCAAACGGGATATATTTTCCCTGAGACAGATCAATTTTGACGATGAACTGCCGTCTCTTCAGACATTGCGGCATGAGTCCTCCAGGCTGATGTATCGCTTTATGGCAGACATTTACAATATGACCACGGTTAATCACGATCATCTTTTTGCTTCTCTGCTCAGGGCTCTGCCTTTCAATAAAATCTCGGAGGCTGACTTCAGGCGGCGTGTTTTTCTGCTGACCGATCTTGTGCCGGACAAAACGCTGGTCTTTTGCCATCAAAGCCTGGAAGTCGCCCAGGTTGCCCTGCTGACGGATGATCGCTACAGGAAATACCGGGATTTTCTGGAGCTGGCTCGTGAAACCGGGGTTCTCCGTTGTGAAAATGGTTTTTTACTCAGAATTTCAGCCAACTTTTATGCCACACGAGAATTTCATCGGGTACGAATTGACAACCCGCTTGGTGTGGCAGCCAATGAAGTCAGGCCGCTTGCCGCTCTTCAGCGCCGGGTGCGGCTTCTGGCGTGGCTGCCGGAAATGCTTGTACGCCATCAGGTTGCCGATGTCCTGAAGCGCCAGGCTGACGACCAGTTCGAATCCGACTATTCCGGCTTCCAGCGCACGGGCGAATCAAAGGAACGTGCTGTCGGCGCGCCGTTTCTGCTGAAGGGGCGATCACGACGGCTCGGTATAGTTCTTGTGCACGGTTTTCTGGCAGCGCCGCGTGAAATACTGGAACTTGCAACCTGTCTGAATGAAGGGGGATTCTGGGTTTATTGCGTCCGTCTCAGAGGGCATGGAACCTCTCCGGAAGACCTTGCCACACGTGGCATAAGCGACTGGATTGAATCGGTCGATCTCGGTTTTGCAATGATGAATGCCATCTGCAGACGCGTTGTAGTAGGCGGCTTTTCTTTCGGAGGCGGCCTGGCACTGGACGCAGCCGCCCGAATAGCTGATATTGCCGGTGTTTTTGCGGTCTCTCCGCCGTTTGGCCTGCAGCACGCATCTTCCCGTTTCGCTTCAACCCTGTCAACCTGGAACAAAATCATGGACAAAGTGCACCTCCACGATGCGACCATGGAATACGTCGATAACGTCCCGGAACGCCCGCAGATCAACTATTCGCGGATTCCGGTTGTTGCCCTGAATGAGCTGGAGCGCTTTATGGAGGGGCTGAAATTACGACTGGCAGCTGTTACTGTGCCGACTCTGATTGTGCAGGCCCAAGGTGATCCGGTTGTCAACCCGGAAGAGACCGGACTGATGTTTCACAGCATCGGGGCGAAAGAGAAATCGTATCTGCCCCTGGATTTCAATCGCCACGGCATTTTGGCCGGCGAAGGATCTGAAAGCGTACATGCGGCGATCCTGGAATTTATCAGCAAATTGTGATTCTGCTTACTGATCGGAGCACTTCAGGCATGTTTCAGTTTTTCCACCCTTTGCAACGCGCATCAGCTTCATCGTTTTCTACCCCGCTGAGGATCTCCATATAAGCTGCATACCGCTCCGCCGTAATCTGTCCCTGTTCCAGAAGCCTTGTCACAGCGCATCCGGGTTCGGAGCGATGGCGGCAGTCGCTGAAGCGGCAGGTCGCCTCGGAGTGTTTCTCAAAACCGGGAAAGTGAGCCGCAAGCTCCTCCACCGAAATATCAACCAGCCCGAAATCCCTGAAACCAGGAGTATCGACCAGCTCACCGCCGCCTGACAGGGCGTGCAGAGTGGAGACAGTCGTTGTGTGCCGCCCCAACCCCTTATAGTCGCTGAGTTCGCCCACCTTGAGGTTTATCTCGGGGCAGAGAGCGTTCAGCAGAGAGCTTTTCCCGACACCGGTGGTGCCGATAAAAGCCCCGCGATGGCCTCTACTCAAAAACTCCTGCAGAAGGTCAAGACCGGTTCGTTTGATTGAACTGACCGAAAAAACAGGAAGCGACCCTTCATAGATGTTGCGAATACCGGACAGCAACTCGGCGGTGCCCTCCAGATCACTCTTGTTCACGACCACAAACGGCAGCATTCCGGCCGATCTGGCGGCGACAATCGCCCTGTCGGCAAATCCGGACGGCGACCCGGACGCTACGACAATCCCCAGAACATCCAGATTTGCAGCCACCAGATGAATACCGCCCCGGGCATCGCGCCGACGCAATTCAGTTCTGCGCTCAAGACGTCTCATTACCTCACCGGACACGACCACCCCATCGCCTACAACATGCCCGGAATTTCGCTTGACACGCACCATGCGGCGTTCCCCGCCCTCGAACAGCACCTCGACGGCAACACCGTGATGAGCGACAACCAGCCCTTCAAACGCCTGGTCGAGAGAAGAAATTTTCGGAGGAATAAAGGGGCGACGGGTTTTATTGCGTTCAATTTTCAAGCGGGAATTCCCTTTTTATCGGAGGATATACTTTTTCTCGCCATTTCACTTCTCCTGGCCGGATTTCCGATCAGAACACTGTCAGGCGGCGCGTCCTTGAAGCAGGCAGCACCCGCTGCTACAAAAGAGTTACTGCCGATTGTTATCCTGGGAACCAGCGACGAGTTTGCACCGATTAAACAGCCTGAACCGACTCTGGTATATCCGCCAATCCATGCTCCGGGCAAAAGCACACTCCCATCGCCGATAATTGTGTCGTGCGCCACGACAACGGAATGCATCACCAGCACATCTTCAAGCAGTTCGGCGGCAGGACCGATTACAGAAAAACATCCCACCAGACAGCCTGGCGCCACTTTGGTGCCAGCAGCCACTTGCGCCGTATGATGTATGAACGGGTCCATAGGCAGCAGACCCGCTTTAAGGGCGTCCTGACGGGCCTTTTGCCTGTGGGAGGAGTCCAAAACCCCCAGAGCATAGTGTGACGCAACTCTGCGCGCCTCATTCCAGTTCGTGAAGACCGGCAATCCCTCAACCGGGGTTTCCGGAAAGCCGGGGTCTATAAACGTTCCAACGAAGAAATCCCGTCCGCATATACCAACCAGGTCGCGAGCCAACGCTCCCGAGCCGATAAGGATAATTTTCCGGGAAAGATTATCCGGCATGATTAAGTTCTCCAATCTGTCTGATAATAGTTATTTTCACGTCTGGGGCAGCACCACGTCAAAACTGGCAGGTTCAAGCCCGTCGCATCTGCGACACCACATGATCCGTACGGCCCTTTCAAAGGCCCTGTTCAATATTTTCTGCTTCATAAGTGGCAGATCAAGCATCCGCTCACGCAATCCCGAACGTATTACGGCTAGTTCATGTATTTTATTTGTCCAACCTAATGCCTGCTCAAGAAACATTGCCGGAGAATCTGTAACAAACCCGGGAATCCCGATCTGGTTCATCATGGCTGCGCCCTGAAGCGACGGCATGGTTTTGCCGGACATAGTCAGCACCGGCACTCCCATCCAGGCCGCATGGGCCGTGGTAGTGCCTCCTGCGTAAGGGAACGTATCCAAGATCAGATCTACATTATTATGCAATTCAAGGTATTCATACATAGGTACGCAAGGATGAAAGTCGAGGCGTTCCTCTGAAATCCCGTACTGTTTAAATCTTTCAAGCAGAACAATGCGCCGCTGTTCCGAAGCATTACCCAGAAGCATTCGCGATCTGGGGACAGAATTCAGCACCCGGCACCATAATGAAATGACGCCCTCCCCCAGTTTTGCCGTCCGATGAAAACTTCCGAATGTAAAGTAGCCGTTTTTCATGGCAGGTAATGGTTTGACCGGAGGAGAGTGCGGAAACGGCTCAAAAGAGACGGCCGAAGGGAGTCTTACGATTTTTTCCGTAAAAAAATCATCCAGCAAGCCCTTCGGGGCGAGGCTATGATCTGCGATAAAATAATCCATTGCCTTCAACCCGGATGTGCCGGGATACCCGAGCCAACTGACCTGGATAGGAGCCGGTTTACGGGCAAAGACCAGCAGACGGTTACGGGCGGTATGTCCTGACAGATCAAAGAGAATATCAATGCTGTCGCTGTGAATTTCCGCTGCCAGGGCTTCGTCGCTCATGTTGAAAACGGAGCGCCATCTGTTCGCCAGCGACTTGAGGCGTTCAGTTACTGAATCTTCGACGTGATAGTTGTAATAGACCCATATTTCTATCTGCTCCGGATCCAGGTCGGCCCATAATGGTTCAAGAAAATAGGCAACAGCATGGTTCCAGAGATCTCCCGAAATAAAACCTAATCGAAGCCGGCGCTGAGGCTCCTGAGCGACCTGCCTCCCGAAAGAATAAGTCGGCAGATTGCCAAAGTAGTTGCCAAATCTGCAATGTCCGGCAAAAAGCTCTTCCGGACTGACTAGTTCCATGTGGCTTAGACAAAAGAGGAGGTTACTGTAGGTTCGCGGATAATCCGGTTTGATGGAGAGTGATTTTTCAAAATTCTCAACAGCCGCAGCATACTCACCGATATCTTTCAGTGCGCAACCCAGGTTGCTGTAGGTCTCCGCAAACGGCTTGAGCTTTATTGCCGTGCGAAAGCACTCGATAGCCTCGTTGACCTTACCCTGAACCTGCAACAGAATCCCGAGTTTGGCGTGTGCTTCCTCATTATCGGGTTCAAGAAGAATTGCAGTCCGGTAGTTGTCTTCCGCTGCAAGGTAATCCCCAAGGCTGTTGTACGCATTTCCCAGGCTGCAATGCATCCTGCCGTTGGGGCAAACGTCAACCGCCTTTCTGATCAGGTTGGCCGCGATGGCGCACTGCCCTTCACGCTGTGCAATAATCCCCAGAAGATGCAACGTATCCGCATGCTCCGGCGTCCGTTCAAGAATACGGTAAAACAAACTCTTTGCTTTTTGAATATTGCCGGATTGAAGATACGCCAGCGCTGTCGAAAACAGTTCAGAAGTTAGCATTGCAGCTTTCTCTTTAAAGCTCGACTACTGCCTCAGGGCCGTGCCGGAAACACCTGATCCGGAAATTTGAAGAACAAAATCAAGGAAATTTGTATCACTGCCCTTATCAAGCTGGTAGGTCACAAGCCCAAGAGCATCGCTCACCGGTTCACCCCATTTACCCTTTACCGGCAGCTTGTCCAGTAAGCCTTCATAAGACGTTCCGTCATCAGCCGTTATGGTAACAAATACAACCGCATCATTGCTGGTGCGAATGGATTTGAACACGCCGATATAATTGGATGGCACCGTATTAGCGCTGCCGCCGCAACCCGCAGCAAGCGCAATAAGAATAATCATGAAAAACAGGATTATCCATTTATGCATAGCTTCCCTTGGAGGGCATATTGACGACCTTATCTCCACTCGTGACAGGCTCACTGCTTTGTCAAAACAAACGTGCCGGATCTGCCGTTCAGGCTCCATGTCCCGGAAATAGCATTATCGACGGTTTTTTTACCGATTCCCCAGAGTACGGCATAGTTATAAAACTCAATCGAGTTATCACTGATATATTTTACAGATGATCCATAAAATCTGGATTTGTCGGCTGACTCCCCCCACCATGAGTATGCAGTCGCCGAAACGCTGAGAGCAAGCGTGCCGGATGCCGGGGCATCCGTGAATGTTCCGGACCAGACCCCTTGCAGCCACGCAGGATTGGTGACGGGGCTCACGTCTGAATATACGGTTGGAGACGTAAACGTGATGGCGGTGGCGTCTGTCAGATTACTGTCGTAATAGGTTTTTTCGGCGGGACTGTAACCTTTCAGATAAGTCATGTTGTCGGCCTTGACTGAACCGCTGACCTGGCCGTAGGGGGGAAGGTATAGAGAAAATGAGCCTGAAAACGCCAGATTTCCGGGCAGTGAATCTTCAGCCCCCATTCTGACTGTGCCATTTACGGTAAAAGTCTTGCCGGCACCGCTTGTTTCCGTCCTGGCCTGATCAAATGTCGCGCTAATTATCCTGGTCACACCATTTGTCACAGTATCCCTCTGATAGGTTGCTGTTCCGTTATATGTCGCACTGACCCCGGCCCGATTGACCGATTCATCAAATGTTACGCTGGTCTGGCCGGATACGGTGCTGTACACGTAGGTCGAATTCTTTTCCAGGCTGCTATATGTCCTTGTCACACTGTTGGGTAAAAACGTCCAGGACAGGGTCACAGCGCCTGAAACCACACTGATTGTCCTGGTTGTCACGTCAACCGTTACACCTGTCGGGTATGGAAGCGAGCCGCTGTCGAACAACGGTGTCGACGGCACCGTCAGAAAGCTGTTTACATTTTTGTTTATCAATGCAACTGCGGCAGCATCCAGAACGACCTCATCGGGATACATCGGAATCCCGGCAAACGGCACCATCGTGTCAATGTGGGATGCTATTCCGGTACATCCTGCCGCTGAAGATCCATTGACCAGCAGATTGACAACCTGCTGGTTTGTAATGGTTTGAGACGCAGGCCCACCCCCGCCACCCCCGCCTCCACATCCGGCGAATACGAGCGAGAACATGAGCATGCCAGCACAATAAATTAACAGGCGCTGTTGCATGATGGATTACCCCCCTTCAATGGTTTGCGAATGAAAGCAGTTTGGTTTGCCTGATATCCTGCAGCAGAATGCGTTTTCGAAGTCTGGCCTTTGCTGAATCAGCCCTTCTCTGGTTAATACGGTTTATCTGTAGCGCCGCAAGCTCTCCCCATGGCACGGAAACCAGGCTCTTCATGCAGCGCACTACCCACGGCCATGCATAGTGTACCACGATTGCATCAGCAAGACTAGTCAACATCTGTACACTTCCCTGAACACCCTGACGCGCTGTTCTGCCAAAAAGCTGCATATCGACCCTTCTTGATTCATGGCGTTCAGTGGCGATCACATGAAGACCTCCACGATCGACAACATCGCCGGACACTATAATATCGGTTCCTCTTCCAGCCATGTTTGTGGCGATCGTGACTCTGCCGACAGTGCCGGCTTCTGCTACAATCTGCGCTTCCTGCTCATGCCTGAGAGCGTTAAGCACAACCGCATCTATTCCGGCATTGGAAAACCTGAGGTGCAGCTCCTCACTTTCCCTGACACTTCTTGTGCCGATAAGGACGGCCCTTCCTTCCTCCACAACCCGTAGCGCCTCCGAAACCACCGCAGACCATTTTTCATCACTCGACAGAAATATTCTTTCCCGGTAATGCAAAACTCTCTTGGGTTTATGAGTCGGAATCCGAACTGTCTTGAGCCCATAGATTGTCCACAGTTCGTCAGCAACATTCTGCAACGTTCCGCTCATTCCGGCCAGGTGACGATAAAGCCTGAAAAAAAGCTGAAAACTCATCTGGGTATGGGAATAAGTCGGATCCGTCAGTTCGACCCCTTCTATTGCCTCTATCGCCTGGTGCAGACCGCCGCTCCAGCTCCTCCCCTCCATGATTCTGCCGGTGCGGTCATCAACGATGACTACCTTGCCATCCACCACTACGTAATGCACGTCCCGCTTGTAACAATGCCGGGCCACGAGCGCCTGACAGACAAGAAATTCGGCACGCTCCTCGGAGTGCCAGATTGCTGGCAGATCGGATATAACGGTTGCTATCCTGTCTTTTCCTGCCTCGGTCAATCTGATTTCAAGGCCACGTCCGGTTGGAATAAAGTCACGAGTGATTTCAAGAGACTCCGACAGCCTTTTGGCCGTCATTACGGCTTCATGCAGAAGATGGTTGCTGTTCGGCATTGAAATAATGAGCGGAACCGTTGCCTCATCAATGAGAACGCTGTCAGCCTCGTCAATGATCGCGGTGTGCAAGCCGCGCATAACTTTTGAAGTCATACCTCCGGCAGCACTTCGGAAAAGGTCCGGTTTCTGTTCCTCGGCCATCTTGTCACGCAGAAAGTCTGCCAGCAGCTCTTTGCTGGTCGAATATGTGATGTCGCAAAAATACGCATCCCTGCGTTCTCCCGGCTTCATACCGGAGATGACATAGCCCGCACTCACACCGCAACGGCTGAAAAAAGGCTTCATCAGTTCGGCGTCACGTTTAGCAAGGTAATCATTAGATGTAACAACGTGACATGGGCCGCCGCGCCAGGCCGCCATGACAGCCGACATAGCTGCCGTTATCGTTTTTCCCTCGCCGGTCTGCATCTGGATAGCGGTGTTTGACCCCATACAGAGCGCCCCCATCAACTGTTCGATATATGGGCTTATGCCGATGATTCTTTTGACCGCCGCGCTGATAGCACCAAGCGCTTTTGGCACATCTGCCGGACCAGGTTTTTTTCTCAATCTGGAGCGATACTCCACAAGCAGTTCTGAAAAATCCGAATCCGTCAGAATCTCGGTCCGTTCGGCCTCACCAATCGCAAGCTGGGCATCAGCCCGCAATCTCTTCCGGGAATAGTGTAACCGTTTGCCAAAACCATATATGCTGTAAAAAATACCATCAATACCGCTATACAGAATCTTCTCACGTCTCATATTTCAGATTTTGTAACGCTTCTGCATGGTCTGCCTGAACTTTCTGTATGCCACCAGTGCAAGCGGCTCCGGAGCGAGTGTAAGCCTGAGAACTCCGGCACGGCCATGAAGCAGTTTGAGGGAGGCTGTTTCATTTTCAGCCGAAAGCTTCCCGGAAATCTCGAAAAATGATTCCGTAGTTTTTTTACCGCTCCTGTCAGATGAAGAGACCGCCACGTCTCCCCCTCCAAGCCACCCCAGGGCGGCTGAGGGAAGTTCCTCTTTTTTGTATGGGTTGATTTTGACATCCGAAAGCATAAGCGGATACTTCGTGCTTCCGTAAAGTTTGGCTACACCTCGGTAATGGTTGGTCCTGAAAAGTTCAAAAGCCTGCTCCTGAGAAACTATTGCCGAAAGCCGCGTTTCCCCTTCAGCAACCAGTGAGCCCAGCTGCGTCTGCCTTTTGAGCCACTTTCCCTTAAAAGATTCTATGTTCGGTGAAACAAATATGCCCGACTGTTCGGCAACTACGATCAGCTCCGTTTTACGGCGTTTGAGATCTGCCAGCTGTTCTTCCAGCAAGGATTCACGTTCGACAAGAGGCTTGAGATCTGCTGCTGCTTCATGATGTGCCTTCTGTTTCAAAGCCCTTGTCTGCGTGAGGCGAGAGAGCGCAACATCGATGTCTCGCTCCAGGTCAAAATTGGAGAGTTCAACGATGATCTGCCCCTTAACGACAGAATCCCCATTTTTCGGAACAACGCGCTCAAGACGCCCCTCTGTGCTGGCATAAATCTTATGATGTCCAGCAAGCTCAACTACGCCAGGAGCAGATATTTTCCTTGGCAGTGGAATGAATACGAATACAACCAGTACAAGTACGACTATCAAGACCGACACGGCAACGGCCCGCCCTCTGACACCTGCAAGGTTCTGGCTTTCCGAGAGGTATACCATAAAGCGCCTTAACGGCAGTACAGCTCCAACAACCAGGGTAACCAGCAGCAGTATCAAACCAAGCAACAGGGATCTATCCGCGATCAACAATAAAATAGCCACTGAAAGAAAGCAGCGGTACACAAAACTTGCCGCGCCGAACAGAACCAGCCAGCAAACCTCGCGAGCGTCTCCTGCGGGAATGTCATTTTGTCTGACGCCGAACAGGTATCTCTCAAAGAGATAATACCAGAGCTGCCTGGCCCGTTCAAACAGATTGGGAATCTCCAGCATATCAGCCATCATGTAATAGGCATCAAAGCGGATCAGTGGGTTGCCGTTAAAGAAAAGACTGGAAACCGAGCCCAGAATCATAACGTTAAAAGCAACGCCATGAACTATTCCATCCCCCGTTCCGGCCCATATAATGGCAGCGACAGCCGCCGCAAAAATGTCAAACAGCATGCCGGCGGCACTCACGAGAATACGTTGACGCCGCTCCTGTATAAACCAGCTGTCACTGGCATCCATATAAGGCAAAGGCGTAAGAACAAGAAGCATGATACCGACCGTTCTTACGCTGCCTCCGAAATGCTTTGTTGCCGCGGCATGAGCAGATTCATGGCCAAGTTTCATGAATATCAGTGCGGCGTACATGTAAGCCAGGTTTGCAGGAGCCAGCATCCCCTGGGTAGCATCGGCAATCAGAGACCATTCACCAAGCGCTGCCTTGACACCGGCAACAACGATCAATAGCCACAGTATAAGCGCATAGCTGCTGAATAAATGTTTGTAAACAGGTGACAGTCCAGTAAGAAAGCGATCCGGATTCCATAACGGAATTTTTATGGATATAAGTGAGAGAAGCGTTGTAAGCCGCTCTTTCCGTTTTTTTTCCGACTTGCGTTCAAAGACATGTCCGACATCTGGTATATTTTTGAAATACAACAAATTATGGCCATATAATTCGGCCAGCACATGAATGACTTCGTCCTGAGTTGGAGCAGCGCCGCCGTAATTGTCCAGAAAGCGTTCCCAATGCTCTTCTATAGTTAAATCAGTGGTAAGAGTTGCAATGAAATCATAGGCTTCAGGAGTAATTTTAAAATAATCACTGCCAAACGAACTCCGCACCACATACCACGTTTCCCCGCGATACACCTGTTTCTGTATCTCAACGGAACTATGGAGACCTGCGCGGAGCCGGGCTACCTTGAACCATGATTCGCTAAAGAGATTTCCCTTCACGTCACCACCAGATGTACATGCGTATAAAATCCATGACGCGATGAGTCAGCATCCAGGCTATTGTCCGCCTGCCGACATCTATTCTGGCAACTCCGCTCATTCCGGGCCTCCACCAGCTTTTCGGCTGTTCGTTAATAACAGCCTTCAGCAAAAAGATGTTCCCCTCATACTGATCAACTTCCGCAAGCGGAATCATCTTTTCAATTTTCATGGTGAAAATGCTTTCCGGCTGGCTTACCAGTACCAGCTCTCCCGACATGCCATGACTGACTTCATCAATATCCCTCTCGCGGACCTTGATCATTGCATACATATTCTCAACCCGGGCGATCTTCATAATCACATCACCCTTTGAAACAGGAGCGCCTAAAAGCTTTTTTGTGTCACCCTCCACCACAATCCCGTCGCTCTGGGCTGTCATAGCCGCCTTCTCAAGATTGTAATCGGTTCTTTCAAGCTCGGATGAAAGCTCCTCAACCCTTGATTGGGCAATTTTCATATCCGCCAGTGCGTTATGTGCCCTGCTTTTATCCGCCTCCCTGACAAAACGAACGATATCGGCCGCCTCCTGGGAACGTCTGAGCTGCAGATCCCTTGTGTCAAGAGATGCCAGCCGATCTCCGATACGTACCTGGTCTCCTTCCCTGACAAACACATCCTTGATTATGCCGTCAAAAGGCGCGGAGACAAATCGTACCAGGTCCGTCTGCAACGTAGCAGTGCCTTCAACCCTGTAATCCAGTTTGACCACCAGCGACAGAATTATCAGCACTGCGGCGACAACAAGAGAAATTTTAAGAGCCAGCCTTTCTCCGGTGAACCAGTTGGCGCTCATATGCCTGATCCTGTGCAGCATACGGGCGCCAAACCATTTATCACGATAGTGCAGTTCTCCGAGCCACGGCGAAACGATCTCAAGCAGAAAGGACAATGAGTCAACCTGCTGAACAGTCAGTTTTTCTCCTTTTATTTCGCAGGACAGCACTCCGACTGTCTTTTCATTATGATAGAACGGTATCGATATGACCTGATCAAGTAAATTGCCGGCAACAAAATCACGGTGGGCACGATCAACAACAAAATGCGAATGTTCCGGAGGAATCGATATAATGGTGTCCTGATCCACAACCTCTTCAAAAATCGATTCTACTCGACGTGCTGCCGGGCTATCGGGCTTGAACTCTTCAAGATGACTGACTGCGACAAGCCTTACGTATCCTCGTTTTTCCCATCCCACATTTACCCTGGAACATGAAAATTTCTGGGCCACCTCATTCGCCAGGGTTGAACAGGCCATCAGGAATCGAGGCTGAGCCATCACGCCATGAGCTACCGTCACAAGATTGTGCAGCCCGTATTCCTGCGTAGAGGCACCTTCAGGAACAATCTGCCTGCGGTGACTGTAGTAATCTCGCGGCACATCTGCAACCAAACCTGCTCGCACTACCAGGTCACTGAACTGTTGCGGATTAGATTTGTCTGCGATCAGGCATATGCCGCGCAGCACGCTGTCTCCACAAGGCTCCAGCGATATTGCAAGTAGAAATGGAGCAGCTCTTCCAGGCACATCTATCGGTGAACGATCATACGCAAATCCGTTCTTTACAGCTCTGTCGGTTAATTCAATAAACAGTTGAGTAAAGCCGGGAGAGAATTCCGGCGCGCCAGCCTCATCGTATCCAGCCTCGCCCAGCTTCCACTCATTACCATCATTTTGCATAAGACAAGCGATCGGAGAACGGCACAGCATCGCTACCAGAGTGAGATAATTACCCCAGAATGAGGCTTCATCTCCGTCATGACGCCGCAGACGTTTTAGACGGTCCAGAACCGCTTTTGCGCCATCTTTTTCGTAATGTGCTTTTATTTCTTCAATCATGAAGGCTCAATTCTTTGTTATATTAGCGAAAGTCCATGTTAGCTAGCACTCCGGGAACAACTTTGCCGTTTCTGTTTTCAAACTCGACCTTGACACGTACCAAAGCGCTGGCCTTGTCGGCAACAGGCGAAACATATGTGACCTTTCCTGTCTTCTGTACCAGGGTATCGCCTTCGCGGACCCTGAGCGGCACCTGCTTGTCTGCGCGCAAACTCCTGGCCAGTTTCTCCTCGACATTGAATTCGGCATAGCAGGTGGATATATCAGCCGCAGTAATGATTGTTTCCCCTGTTTTTGCCCATTCTCCGGCCTCATGCTTGATTGACGTGACCACTCCCGTAATCGGAGAAACAAGCGAGTATCTGGCCAGCATCTCTTTTGCTATGGCATATTCAATCTGTTCCTGTTTTTTTCGTGCTTCGGCAACTTCGATCCTTCCGTCAAGCGAGTGGTATTGCATTTCAAGATTCATTACCTCATCACGACTGACTGCTGACATTTTCTGATACAGTTCTCTGGAAGAGTTCAGCAGCTCTTTGATGATCAGGAGATTTTTCTTGTTGGATTCAAGCTCGGAACGATCCTTCAGAATTGCTTCCCGGCGGGCAACCTCCAGCTTTTGAAGCGCATCATCCAGTTGAATCAATATGTCACCCTGCTTGACTCTGGCCCCCTCCTTGACAACTGTTTTAGCGATGACACCGTCAAGCTGGAAAGCAAGATCAACTTCATGGATTGCCTTTACTATGCCTTCAACCGAATTGGCGGCATACGACATCTGACTGACAAATAAAATCATTAAACATATAATCGGCAGAGTTGTATTTTTCATTTAGGTTCCCATGGCAGCAAAGTTGAGTTCCGTGCAACTCCTGATTGCAGCGGTGAATAGCTGGAAGTATCGATACCGTACTTTGAAAGGATGTCACTGCTAGATATTTCAAGAGCGGCAACGGCGGATTTGAAGCCGACTATTCCGGAAAGATATCTTCTCTGGAAATTCACGAATTCCTCCTCCTGGCTCAAGAGCGCCTTCATGCTGACTCTTCCCATTCTGAGTTTTTCCCGTTCGATCGCAAGCAGCTTGCCCCTGACCGACAAGCCCTGTTCCAGTTCTCGAAGCTGTTCCTGCATGCTTCTGGCGGCATCCAGTTTACTGTAAATGGAATTGGAGAGGCTTTTTTCCAGCCCGTCGCGCTCCACCTCAGCCTGTTGCAGGCGCAGCCTTGCTATTGAAAGTGCTCTCTTTGCCGCCCCCCCTCCAGGAAAAGGCATACTGAACTTTAACCCTACCGACCAGCTTAAAAACGAGTCGTCGCCAAGGCGCTGATATGCACCATCATATTCACGTCCCATGCTGTTAGTCCCTACGGATCCTACTAGATCAAGCTGCGGCAGCGCCTGATTGGCGGCAAATTCAACCTGGGTGCTCTCCTTTTCCACCTGCCGCCTGGCATTTTTATATTCCGGCCATTTTGCCAGGGCGGCCTGTGTATAATATTCCAGGTCTGAAAAGGAAGAACTCCCCGCATCCGGTTCGTCCAAAACAAACATTTTCACGCCGTCACCGGCGGGGAATACAACATTCAGGAGAGTATAGAGCTGTGCCTGAACCTCAACCAACCTGCTGCGAGCCGAATAAAGCTCCGCTTTACGCTGAAAAAGACTGTTTTTTGCCTCCAGAAGCTCTGTTTCAGGCAGTTTGCCTGCTGCAACACGGTGCTCGATATCAACAATTGATTTTTCTGATATCTGGATTGAATTGAGCCACAGGCTGTATATCTTTTGAGCTCCGTAAAGTTTCCAGTAGACCTGGATTGTCGTGCTGAGGAGGTCCATGATCTTTTGCTCAAACTTGCCAAAATCAATCGAGCTCTGAATGGTCGCAAACTCTATCTTGGCATTGGTAGCCTTGGGGCCAAACCCCTTCAGGAGCGGCTGAGCGACTGTCAGTTTCAAATTGCCGTTGTATTCGTACTTGTAATTCCTGACACGATCAATTGAACTACTGTTTTTCTGGGTATTAGCAAGCTTCACGTCCCATTGAGCGCCTGTTGGTATAAGACCGTTGAAGCCAACATCAAACTGGTTGCTCAACTCTTGATAGTTAGTGGACATTTTTACCAACAGGTCTTCAGTGGTATTTTGAATAGAGCTAGTCTGGCTGATCAGATTTGATTGCAGGACCGGTTGATATATACTTTTTTCAGCTTCTATATTTTCGCGGGCAATCCGGGTCTGCAAATGATCGGACATAACGCTGGTGTTTCGCCTCACGGACTCGCGTATCACACTATCCAGCGTCAGCCGTATTTTTCCGGAACCGTCCGGAGCGCGTTCCGCCTGTTCTGAAGCATTGACGTCACTCGCATATAGCAAAACAACGGCAACAAGACCGGCAGCTTTGCAAAAGACATTTACTATATGAATCAGCATGTTAACCTTCCCTACACAAAGGAAGCCGCCCGGGAAACCGTCTGGCAATCTTAAGAGGCCCGGTTCACGAGCGGCAGTATAAAGATAAAATACGTTGTCCCGCCTGGACTGAATACTGAACTACAGCATTATGTTTTCAATCCAGTATTCAAACATGGCCGGCCCTTCCGAATCAGCAAAAATGGGTATCATGGCCGGGTCGCTGATTTTGAAGGCATCCAGACCAAATGGGTCTTCTGATGTTTTTCTGGCAACATCGGATACCTCAATTGCCTGTTTGGGGATACTGCGAACCATCTCCGGAGAAGAATAACTGGCGGTATCCGGCTTGAACAACAGTTTTGGAAGCACCATCTTGGCGCTTCTTATGGTTTCAGCCTTGGATCCCAGGTGACTTAACAGCTGGAAATCAAAATCCCTGACAAAATTCCAGTCATTGGCGCCAGTTATAGCCGCTGGCGCACTAATACCCGACTGAGGGATATAGCTGACTGAAGGCACGAAGATCCCGTTGTTGACAAACTGAAGCGACCAGGCGCTGGCTTCACGCAGCACTGCGACAGCTTCCGCACCGATCCGGACATCTGTGGCAGTTGCGTTGTTGGTGCCTGCCGAAACATAAATATTACGTGCTGATGTTTCAATAGCCGGCAGCTGCAGAGCCTCCAGCTGAGCCATATTCAGCGCTACGGAGCTGTTTGTCTGCCCGCGGCCGATTATGTTGATGGTATTGGCTGTTACGTTGACCAGAGTATCATTTGCCACATCGATTATTCTTCCCTGCGATCCGGCGGCCAAGGTTACATTTCCGGCAGCGGCGTTGACCGTGGCCAACGAGAGTGAGCCGCCTGCTCTCAGCGAGATGGAACCGGCGACGGATGCTGCAACAGAGCCGGCTGCCATGCTGATGGAACCGCCGGAGCGTACACTGATGACAGAAGTGCTATTCAGATCCGACAGCGCTGGATCAGAAAGAACAGAAGCCGTGCCGTCACTGTTTATCCTTGTAAACGCTACTGCAGAAACCCTGTCAAGAATCAGATCGGTCACTTCGTCGAGGAAAACTCCGCCGCCCCCCACTGAAGCAGCTACTTTGGCAATATTGGTTTCAAGATAATTTGCATCACTTCCAACCTGGGTTCCCTCAAGACGCAGGCTAGCGGCGGTTATGTCCACCTCTCCTGCGCCGCTGTCCAGAATCGCACCGCCTTTCAGGCTCACATTACCTGAAGTTGAAATTGCGCCAATATTCATGGTGCCAGCTTCGAAGCGTATATTACCATTGGTACTGGTTGCTGTGGAGCCATCAGCCATGTCAATAGTTGCTGCTTTCAGATCAATGCTGCCGTTTGCCGTTATATCGGCTATAGCAGTTTGGCTGATACGGTCAGCAGCAACGATGCTGATATTATTTCCGCTTATATCGCCGGAAGCAGAAATGCTCGATCCGGCTGATTGAGCGCTTAAGAGAACATTTCCGGCTGCTGTGGCACCGCCGACTCCTACCGAAATACTGCCTGTTCCATCCACAAAAACAATATCGCTGCCGCTGACCAGACCGGCCTGGCTAAAGGCGGCGGTCAGGGCTGTGTCGCCTTTGCTGTCAACACGGTTGGCGGTCATACTCAGGGTGGTGATAGTTACGCTGCCGCTTTCAGTGAGGAATACGCCGCCGCTAGTGGCTTTGGCACTCAGGTTGGCAACTTGAATCTCAAGCGGGTTGGTCTTGTCCGCTATGGCTGATCCGGCCGTCAGGATCAGGGTCTGGGCCGTGATGTCGGTGGCGGCGTCGCCGGCCAGGTCGCTGATGCTGCCGTTGGTGGCGAT
Organism: Deltaproteobacteria bacterium; assembly: GCA_016219145.1. Taxonomy (GTDB): domain Bacteria; phylum Desulfobacterota; class Desulfuromonadia; order Geobacterales; family Pseudopelobacteraceae; genus JACRCG01. Next base: position 19,651 of record JACRCG010000198.1, read on the forward strand.
GATCGCTGCTGTGCCGCTGCCGGCGGTCAGTTCGGACAGGATTGCGCTGCCAGCGGCCTGGTAGCGGATGTTGCCGTCTGTGGTTGTGGTCTGTGTGCCCTGCGCCATCGTGATGTCGCTGCCGGACAGGATGTCGATGGTTTTTGCGGAGCCAAGGGTGCTGATGGTGTTGTTCTGGTTGATGGCGCCTGCGCTGTTCAGGCTGATGTTGCCGGTTGTGCTGGTCACCTGCCCGCCAAGGGTCAGGTCAGTGCCGGTCTTGACAAGGATGTTGCCGCTGGCGCTGATGTCGCCGCTGTCAACTGCGCTGCCGAGGCTGC
>JACRCG010000199.1 GCA_016219145.1 Deltaproteobacteria bacterium
CGGTCGGATCAATCAGGAACAGGCCGCGCAGCGCTACGGAGCCGCCAAAGAGAATGCCGTATGACTTGGCGATCTCCTTGTTAAGATCCTGAACCAGCGGGTACCGGATCTGGCCGATCCCGCCGTTTTCTATGGCAGTGTTCTTCCAGGCCAGGTGTGTGAATTTGGAGTCCACGGAGACCCCCACGACTTCGCAGTTTCTGGTTTTGAATTCATCTACTTTACGGTCGAAAGCCAGAATTTCAGAGGGGCAGACAAACGTAAAGTCAAGCGGATAGAAAAAGAGCAGTACGTATTTGCCCTTCAGGCTTGAGAGGGTAATGCTGCCGAAAGAATTGTCCGGCATGACCGCTTCGGCAGTAAAATCAGGGGCTTGCTGGGTTACAAGTGTAGTAAGACACATGGCTGTTTCTCCTTTATAAAAAAAATAACTAAGTGTCCGAACTTTATACAACCAAACCAGCCTCTGTCAATAGGATAAAAATACTCTTTTAGTCTTTTATTGTTTTATGAGCAATCTACCAGGATGTCGTCGCCGCTCAGTTGTACCGGAAAAGTCTTCAACTCCAGTTCAGTGTGTTCGGCGCAGCGGCCATCGACAAGGCTGAAACGATAGCCATGTCGCGGGCAGGAGATAAAGCCCTCCTTGACAATTGCAGCGTTCAGGGGACTACCCTGGTGCGGACATTCATTCTCGACCGCAAATATATTGCCCTTTACGTTCACCAGCAAAACCTCCCTGCCGGCCACAGATACAACTTTTTTTCCGAAGTTGGGCACTTCGTTGATTTTTGCCACTGATTCCATAACACCAGCCTCCTTTACTGAGTTGTAGTACGCGAAAAACAACAGATGTTCATTCTACGTCAAATACAATGCAATGTGTGTATTTTTACCAGCACGACTTCTGCAATCCAAAGAGATTATATTCGGCAGGCCTGCCTATTAATTAATCAGACAGTGATATCTTATCAACGTCCCTGCATTCATACAATACCGATAATTCGCCATAACATACTGTAATATTGTTATATTTGTCTTATGGCACACTCTATGCTGAGACGTTTGCAGTCGATATGTGAAAACTCCGGCAATGAGATTTGTTGTGGCCAACGACAGTAACCAAGCAGAACGTGCAGAGATGAGATCAATGAAGCTTTCATCCAATCACCGTTCAAAATCAACGATGAAAAGGAGAGGTAAAATGAAACTCACAAGAATTCTGACAGCAGCATCGGCAATCGTAGCACTGGCATGCAGCATGGCTTTGGCAACCCCTTCAACCCAGATATGGATCCCTTCCACAGACGTAAAAGGCTGGAAGGAGGTCAATATCGGAATCGACAACTATGTCCGTTTTTCTGATGCCGCAAATGCCGGGGCTAATACCTTGGACATTGGCGTTACTGCCGGTGTGCTCCCCTTCGAAAATTTCAAACTTGAAGTTGGCGTCGACTACATGACCGATAACCTGGGCGCCAGCGGAAGCATTTATGGAAAGCACCCGATTTACTTCAACGCCAAGGCCGGCATACCGGAAGAGGCCTTCGGCCTCAAGTGGATGCCTGCCGTAGCAGCCGGTATGTACAACATAGGTACCTTTGATCGTGGTGCGACAGGTGGAAATACCATGCAGAACATAGCCTATGGCCTGGTTGCCAAAACTTTCCCGGTTATCGGACGTATCTCGGCTGGTGGTTACAACGGCGCTGAAAAACAGTTCGGCAAAAAACTCAATAACGGCATTCTGGCATCCTGGGACCGCAGCATGCCGGAAATTTCAGACAAGCTTTGGTTGGCCGTGGACTACATGAGTGGCAGGAATTATGACGGCCAGGTCAGTGTCGGCGGTTCGTGGGCTTTCTCCAAGCAGGTTTCACTGCTACTTGGCGTGAACGTTTACAATCCGGGCCAGTCCACACTTTACGGCGGCAAACCGACCTTCACAACCCAGCTCGACATTAACTTCTAGCTGTCCCTCCTTCAATCCGGGGGCGGCGTGGGGTGCCACCCACCCCCGACTTTTTAAAGGAGCCTGATTCATACACGCAAACAGGGAGGTAAACGCAATGAAACTCATCGAAGCGATAATCAAACCTTTTAAGCTGGACGAAGTAAAGGATGCCCTGAACGAAATCGGCATTGAGGGGATCACCGTCAGCGAAGTCAAAGGATTCGGACGCCAGAAAGGGCACACCGAACTGTACCGGGGTGCGGAATATGTCGTGGACTTCATACCAAAAATCAAAATGGAAATCGCCGTTGCCGACGATCTGGTAAACAAGGTTGTCGAAACAATTCAAAACACGGCCAAGACCGGCAGAATCGGGGACGGCAAGATATTCATAATATCACTCGAAGATGCCGTCAGAATCAGAACCGGCGAAAAAGGCTCCGACGCGATCTGACAAGGACGCGATAACGATCAGGAGGAATCTCATGAAACTTAAACTTTATCTTTCAGCAATAATGTTGGTAATTCTGGCCGGTTTGATTCCGGTCGCCGCAATGGCCGAAGAAAAGAAAGATGCAGCTCCGGCTGCCGCAACCGCAGCACCCACAGCAGCTCCGGTCGCTGCAGCAACCGCAGTTCCTGCAGCTCCGACTGCTGCCGTGCCGGCCGACGCGGCCAAACCGGCTGATCCTCCGGATGTCAAGCCTGTGCTTAATACCGGCGACACCGCCTGGATGCTTGTTTCATCGGCGCTGGTACTGCTGATGATCCCCGGTCTGGCGCTATTTTACGGCGGTATGGTCCGTCAGAAGAACGTACTCTCCACCATGATGCACTCTTTCGTCGCCATGGGGATCGTGGGTGTACAGTGGGCTGTGATCGGCTACTCACTCTCCTTCGGGCCTGATTTGGCCAAGATGGGACTGATCGGCGACCTCAGCAAGTTTATGCTTAACGGCCTGATCATCATGAAAGATGCAACAACCGGCACCGTCGAATGGGCTCTGTTTCAGAACTTCACCAAAGAGCCGGGCGCAATCCCGGAACTGGTCTTCGCCATGTACCAGGCCATGTTCGCCATCATCACTGTTGCACTTATTTCAGGCGCAATGGCGGAACGCGTCAAGTTCTCGGCCTACTGTCTGTTTGTCCTGCTCTGGACCACCCTGGTCTATGATCCGCTGGCACACTGGGTCTGGATGACTGATGGCTGGCTCTTTAAAAAGGGTGCGCTGGATTTCGCCGGCGGCACAGTCGTTCATCTCTCCTCCGGTATTTCGGCCCTGGCCTTTCTGATGTTCCTCGGCAAGCGGCACGGTTACCCGACCGAGCGCATGGCCCCGCACAATCTGCCGCTGACCCTGCTGGGCGTCGGCCTGCTCTGGTTCGGCTGGTTCGGTTTCAACGCCGGCTCGGCCATAGTCGGAGTCAACACCTCTGATGCAGCCGGCGGATTGGCCGGTCTGGCCTTTGCCACCACTACCATCGCCCCGGCCGCAGCCGGACTTTCATGGATGTTTGCAGAATGGATCCATTCCGGCAAGCCCAGTGCTCTTGGCTTTGGATCGGGTGTTGTAGCCGGTCTGGTTGTCATCACTCCGGCGGCCGGTTTCGTACAGCCGGGCGCGGCCCTGCTGATGGGCATTATGGCCGGCCTGGTCTGCTACGGCGGCATCCTGCTGAAAGCAAAATTAAAGTATGACGACTCGCTGGATGCCTTCGGCGTACACGGGCTCGGCGGTACCTTTGGAGCAATCATGACCGGTGTATTTGCAACTGTAGGCGCCACCGGCCTTCTGTCCGGCAACTTCAAACAGCTCATGACTCAGTTGATTGCTGTAGTTGCTGCCGGTGGCTACGCTTTTATTGTGACAGTAGTGATAGCCTTTGTTCTTGAAAAGACAATCGGCCTGCGGGTAGAGAAGGAAGATGAAATCATGGGTCTGGATCAGACACAGCATTCAGAATCCGGTTACAACATGTAGTCTCGCAGAACTGTCCTCACACATTGAGAAGCCGTCCGATCTCGGGCGGCTTCTCTCTCGTTCGGAGCATTTTATGAAAGATTCGGCCGCCAGACATAGCAAAGATGCTGCCATCACCGCCGATCAACTGCGACAGTTGGCCTATAACGAGAAAATGGCCGAACTGGGTAAAATCTCCGCCGGTGTCGTGCATGAACTGAATGCTCCGCTCTCCGTCATAATTTCGGCCACGCAGATGATCATGCGCGAGGAAGGGGTTCCGGAAGCCGTTCTGGAAATGCTTGAGCGCATCAGCTCAGAAGCGCAACGCCTGTCATACCTGACAAAAGGCCTGCTGAATTTCAGCAGCCACGATGATACCATCGGCGAAGTGGATGTTAATCTCACCGTTGCATTCGTTCTTGATTTCCTGAATTTTGAAGCGGCGCGGCGCGGGGTTACCGTCCTCCGGCAGCTGGATTACACTCTCCCGGTTATCAGGCTGGACGCCAACCTGCTCAAACAGATCCTGCTGAACATCATCATGAACGCGCTGCAGGCCATGGAGAATGGCGGCGGCAAGCTGCTGGTCGAAACGATATTCAGCGGAACAGATGACGTAAGCATCATCGTAACGGACAATGGCTCCGGGATCCCGGCCGCATCAATTGACCGGATTTTTGATCGTTATTTCACGACAAAGAAACCGGGAGAAGGGACTGGATTGGGGCTGTTCGTGACAAAAAAACTGGTTGAAAGCATGGCTGGAAAAATCAAGGTAACCAGCAGAAACGGCGGGGGCACGACCTTTACGATCACACTGCCTCTACAGTAGCAGATTTTATCTTCACGTTTGTTTCTCTTTCAGACATCCAATATCACCCCACCGTACACATCACCCGCCGGACCCGGTATTCCCCGCCGATCACCAGATATTCCCCTTCACCCTTCATGATGCTGCCGGGCAACAGATCATTGTAGAAGACTATTTTGCAGAGCGGCACCTGAACCTCCCAGACCGTTGAACCGAATTCCCAGGCTCGTTCCTCATCAGAGGTGAATGACACCAGATTATTAAGCCGGACGATCTGGCTGCGCCTGTCGATCTGTTCGATGACATCATGTTCACTGGCATCGTAGGTGCCGCGATAGAGTGGAATTATCAGAGACGGTGGATACTTGAGGGCAAGCTCAAACTGGCTGTATTCGTAGAGGATATCAAGCTGCGATTGGATCGCGTTGGTACGGGCGCTACCTTTCATGACATCCACAGAGTATTCGAAATAGGCCTGGCTGTGTATGCCCTTGATGCGGACGCGATGATAGGTGGGGATGATGCCCATGCGGCTTTCCACCCAGCGCTTGAGGACGGCTCCCTCGACCGAGTTGGAATCCATCATCCAGCCCCGCAGAAAACGGAGATAGCTGTTTTTGATGCTTTTCCGGGCCGTGTCGGTCTGATCCTGCCAATGATGAAGCTGGAACTTTACCGACATATAGTCATTGAATACCTCGGCACGCTCTTTCTGGGAGGCAATAGCAGCCAACCTTTCGAACAGGAAGCGATTACCCTCTTTAACTCCCTGTATTTCAAGTTGCTGTGGATTGTCGTTGAAGTGACGCGAGGCGATGACCCAGGGCGGCAGGTTGCAGTTGTTGAAGGAACCGTTGTGCATGAAGAATCATCACCTCATTGTGAATGGATGCAGGGGCGATCCTTGTGATCGCCTGCCTTTGCTGTGCGGTGCATAAAACAGGGCGAATACAAGATTCGCCCCTACAATATTTTGGCAAGTTCCACCAGTGTCGGCTTGATCGGTCCGCTGGTTACGAACGGTTCGACTCCCAGCTTTTCCAACTCAGCTTTCGGATGCTCACCCATCTGGGCGGTCACCACAGCCCGACAGCCGTCAAGCGCCTCGGCGATTCCTTTCAGCAGATGGCCGCGCAGTGGATGCTCCGGGTCAAAGCTGCAATAGCGCTCAACTATTTTCTCGTCAACAAGCCGGGCATCTCCGCCCTCAACGTCATAGATCAGAAAGCGTTCGGCGTGTCCAAAATGCTGGTTGATCTCCCTGCCATCCTTTGATGCGACCGCAATCAGCATATACACCTCCCGTAGGTGCGGCCCCACGTGGCCGCCCATTGCCAGGGCAACCACATGGGGTTGTCCCTACATAACGACCGCTTCGAATGAGAAGCATTTCTTCGAGCAGGTCCGCGCACAGGCCTGGCAGCCGATACAGTTGCCGGGTTTGCCTGCCCGCATGAACATTTTGGCGGAGTCGTCTCCGTCCAGCTCTTCAAACTCCAGCACATCATGGGCGCAGACCTTGTAGCAACGCCCGCAGCCGATGCAGAGCTCTTCATCAATCGACTTGATAAACTGAGGGGTCCATTCCTGTTTGTCGCGTGTTAATCCGGTAATGTAAGCCATGATCTCTTCCTCCAATATGAGTTTGTAGGGGCAATCCCTTGTGGGTGCCCGGTTTGAACGTAATTCGGGCGATCACATGAATCGCCACTACGGTTATCACTCTTCCAGAAACGACGCCGAAGCCCCCTTGTTCATCGCCTTTCTAAGCCAGGGGGGCGGGTTTCCGCGCAGCACCTCCTGAAAACGCTCCACGGTCTCTTTCAGACTGACTTCGCTGTTGGTCTTCATGGGATGAATCTTCTGGGCCACCAGTTTGGCTGCAGCTGGGCCACCGATCTGCATGGTATAGACGATGGCGCAGTCCGACAATATCTTCGCCCGGGCCGAGATGCGATCCTCCTCGTCACCGCCATGTTCTCCGACGCTGATTCGCTCCAGGAAATACGCTTCATCCGGTCCGACCTCCCAGATGTGGAAACTATGGCACTGGCCGAAATGCTGGTCGATGTTTTTGCCGGTTGATGTTGTGAATGCGATTTTCATGGTTACCCCTTTTTTGAACCACAGAGCAACTGAGCAACAGAGAAATCAGATCGTTACAGCATAATAAGATTCAACCCAAATGGGGAGTGTTTATCTTTGGATTTAACCTGAATTACTTCATTTTTCCTCAGTTGCTCTGTTGCTCTGTGTTTCAATTGTTCTTGATCTGTTTTAATTATGCGCCAGTTTCTGCGCCTCTTTGGCATTGGCCTGAAACAGATTTGCCACCTCGAATACCAGGTTCAGCGTCCCCCGGTAGCCGACCCAGACCTTCTGGTGAGCGCCCAAACGGTCGAAGACCGGCAGTCCAGCCCGCAGATGTGCGCCGATCTTGAGCTTTCCGGCCGCCTGGCGGCCGTTGGAGTTGGCCACGATCAGGTCGGCACCGACTGCAGCCGACTCCAGATCCTCCAGATCACCCACGAACACGTTCTTGCAGGGGAGTCCGTCCAGCCCGCGGGTGCGGGTAGCTGAGAGCGCCGCCTGAATCTCGCATCCCATGCCGGCCAGGAAACCGGTCAGTGTCTTGAGGTTGTCAGACTCCAGAGCAATGGCTACCTTTTTGGTGCCGAACTGGTAGTGACTGTCAACCATGGCGTCCATCAGGCGGCTCCGCCAGCGGCGTTGTTTCTCCGGGATGGGACGGCCGCTGATGGCAGACAGTGTTTCCATGAAGAGGTCGGTTTCAGCCAGACCGGTCAGCGAGGTAAAGCCGTAGGTCGGGATGCCGAATTTTTCCTTCAGCCGGAGTCCGGCCTTGGCCAGCGAATCGCCGACATATAATGTCGCAACACTGCGCCCGGCTTTCCTGATCTCTTCCACAGGGATCCCGCCGGTTGACAACGGCGATACCACCTCATCGATATGGCCGTCCATGGCATTGGAGATGTCCGGAATGGTCAGCACCGTCAGCCCGAAGGATTCGATAAGTTCCTTCAGCTCCTCCACATCAGCCGGAGTCAGATGTGCACC
>JACRCG010000206.1 GCA_016219145.1 Deltaproteobacteria bacterium
CTTGTAGGCATCTTCAGGGTTTTTCTGGATGGCCAGGCAAGGTTCGGCCACACCCGGGGAATATGCCAGCGACAGGTCAGCGGCTGTCTGGCACGGTTTGGTGGAGATAACTTCTATCTTGCCTTTGCGACCGCTGGAGTGATACTCAAGTGAATCCTTGAACTTTGCCATTTTGATCTCCATTTTTAGTTTTGTTAAAAAACGCGTGTTTACTTGCTGGTAATGGGGTGATTCTTTTACTGAAAATGAAAAACAATAGACTTCTTGAAACTCAATTGTCAAGCAGTTAATCCTTGTCAGTAAAAAATCATTCTATTCCGGATTACTTTCAGGCTTGCCAGCCCGGCAACAGTTGTTACAATCTTAACCAAATTTGAACGGAGTGCAACTATATGCCGGATTGTACGATCGGAATTGACATAGGAGGCACTAACCTTCGTCTGGCATTGATCGCAGCTGACGGATCGGTCATTGCCCGCCGCAGGCTGCCCAGCCTTATCGCTGAAGGCAGGGATGCTTTCTGCGGACGGTTGTTGCTGGGAATTGAAGAGCTGCGTTGCGAAGCTGAGTCCCTGAATGTTGACATTGCGGGTATCGGAGTCGGTATACCGGGCCTCGTTGGCAGTGACGGTCTGATTTACTCTTCTGTGAACATGCGTCCGCTGGACGGGTTTAATCTGGCTGTCTTCCTGGCCGGGAAAACGTGTCTCAATGTGGTGAGCGCCAACGATGCCAATGCGATTGCAGTCGGTGAACAGCTTTATGGAGCCGGTCGCGGGTTGTCGTCATTCATGGTTGTTACGATTGGAACCGGACTTGGAAGCGGACTGATCCTGGAAGGCAGGCTATGGAAGGGTTTCGGCGGCTTTGCGGCGGAGTTTGGCCATATTACCGTGCATCCTGATGGTGAATTGTGCCCATGCGGGAACCGGGGCTGTCTTGAAAGATACGTCTCGGCGGATGCGTTACAGCGTTTCATAGCGCGCGCTTTTCCAGCGGAAGCGGAGCGCTATCGGACTTTGACTGCGGAAAAACTCGCCAGCATGGCCAGGGACGGAGACCGTGCCGCCTGCGACGCCTTCAATCAGATGGGGAAGTGGTTCGGAATAGCGTTGGCATCATTGTCAAACCTGCTGAACCTTGAAGCGGTCATAATCGGTGGCGGTGTGGGAGCAAGTCTGGACCTGATTGAACTGGCGATTCGCGACGAATTGGACAGGCGCTGTTTTTCTGAGATAGCGGCCCCTTTCAAGATATTGAAGGGGGAGCTTGGCGACGATGCCGGACTGTTGGGGGCTGCTGCGCTGGCAGGCAAGCTGGGCGGAAACAGATGCGGCCGATGATATGCCGATCCCGTAACGAATGTTTACAAAATAAAATTTACTGTTATTATTATTGCTCAAACTGAACTGGTGAGCTGGAATATTGCCGGTTAACTGCAGATGCCATTAAATAAAGGAGCTTGTCATGAAAAAAATCAGCCTATGGATTCTGCTGGCACTGTTCACACTGCTGGCTGGGTGCGCCACACCACCGGCACGCTGTACATCTCCCGAAGACAACCCCCGTCACCATTACCTGAGAGGCATGGAAGCACTGGAGGCCCTCAAGGTTGATCTGGCGCTGGAGAAGTTTGATCGCACCCTGTATTGCGAGGAACAGTTTTCGGCCGCGTATTCCGGACGGGCGATAGCTCTCGCGCTTAAATCTCGCGGCCAGTCGGACGCAAGCTTCAAGTCGATCGAAGTCGAGCGTGTGATGGAAAATCTGGAAAAAGCACGTAAAACCGCAGAGACCGACAACGATCGCTTCGAATACCATGTTGCGGTCATCCGGGTTAACACACTGCTCAAGGGTGATAAATGGCTTGCGGGATCCGAGGACGCTTATCGGGAGGCTTTGAATCAGAAACTCGATGAAAAGCTTCTGGATTATTATCAGGGTCAGGAAGCTGTGATCTATTTCATGGGCCTGGCGTATCTGGAAGCTTACGAGTTCCGTAAGGCCGAAGACAAATTCCGCGATACCCTGGGAGTCCGCAAGGATGGCAAGTGGAACGAGCCCGCTGACAGGGCCTGGAAGAAAACCACCAAGATTGTCCGCGCCATGGGCGGGATTACGGTCGGAGATGTGGGCAAAAAAATCGCGGTCAAGGAGAGTGTCAATCGTGGTGATTTCGCCGCTCTGCTTATAGACGAAATGAAACTGGACAAGCTATTTGCCGGACGGATTCCGGTCAAGTCCCAGCTGAACAGGATGCAGGCCGAGTTTACTCCGGCGGATATCCTCAACCACCATTTCAAGGATGAGATTCTGACAATGATGAAGTGGAAGGTTCGCGGGCTTGAGCCGAAGTTTGACGAAACTACCAAAGCCTATCTGTTCAAACCAGTCGATGTGGTTTCACGTGGTGAAATGGCATTCATCCTGGAAGATGTGCTGATCAAGCTGACCGGCGACGAGAAGCTGGCTACCGCCTTTTTTGGCCAGGAGCGTTCTCCGTTCCCTGATGTCAAGCCGACATCTCCGTTTTACAATGCAGTGCTGAATATGACTACCCGCAACATCATGGAGGGTGAACTGTCTGGAGAGTTCCGCATCAACGAACCGACCGATGGTGCCGAGGCAATATTGGCCGTGCGGATGTTGAGGCAGCGGATAAACATTTACTGATCCGGTTTTGCAGTTCCATGCATATAAATCTAAATTCAGGAGGTAGAAAGATGAAAATCAGAATCATGCTGGCCATTATCATGCTGCTGGGGGTGTCCGGTATCGCATTCGGGGAAGAAGTCGATGAACGTTTCCAGAAGGCCCGCAAATATCTCAATGATAATAACGCGGTAATCACCTCCACTGCGGAGCAGGCCTATACCCAGGAATATATCCTGATGAACGGCGAAGGCCTGCCCAAAAAGGGTTCGATCGGAGCGCAACGGAGACTGACTGCAATCACATCCGCCAAGGTTGTGGCCCAGAGGCGTCTGGCCGAGCTGCTGGAAGGGGTTGCGGTTGTAAGTGAAACGACCGTAAAGGATTCGGAGCTGGCATCGGATGTGATCAAGTCAGCGGTTTCCGGTTTTATCAAGGGCTCGCAGGTTGTGGTCCAGGACTGGAATGACCGTGAAGGCACCGCACTGGTGATAATCAAGGTTGGCCTGAACGGCCCGAAAGGTTTCGCTTCTGCCATCTACGAGAAGATCCTGTCGGAACCCAAGGTCAAGCAGGAACTGGACAAACCGGTTTATTCACCACCGGCAGATGCTGCACCGGTTGCAGTGGCGTATGACGGCCTGGTGATCGACGCCAGTGATTACAGTTTCCGCCCGGCCCTGATCAACCGGATTTTCAACGCCAAGGGGGAAGTATTGTATGACCCTGCCAAGATCAGCCAGAAGGTCCTGGTTGAGCAGGGGTGTGGCGAATACACCAACAGTGTTGACAAGGCCAGGGCCGCCCTCGGAAAACGGGGTGTCAAGAATCCTCTGGTTGTCAAGGCTTCCGGTACGGTCAGCCCGTCCGACCTGCAGGTGGCGGACGATACCGCGGTTCAGATCTTCTCGGCCAACCAGGGTAGTGGCTTCATGGCCGATGCCCGGGTGGCGTTCGTGCTGAAATAGAATCAGCTGTTACCATGATAAAAGCCCGTCGTCCCCTTGAGGCCGGCGGGTTTTTTTGTATCTTCCTTGAAAAATGGTTCCACGGGCGTACAATTGTAAAATATCGTTTCTGGGGGGGCTTATGGACCGACGAACATTTATCAGGTCAGCCGGAGCCGCAGCGGCATTGGCGCCGTTGTTGCTCAGGCAGGCGCTTGCAGCTAACGAGGCTTCGCTACTGGCGGTGGCGGAAGGGGGCGATTACCCGGCAATTACGCGTAAGGCCATCAATGCGGTCGGCGGGATGAAGCGCTTTGTCAAGGCGGGTGACGTGGTTGTCGTTAAGCCTAACATGGGGTGGGACCGTTCGGTAGAACAGGCTGCAAATACTCATCCGCAGGTGGTGAGGGCGGTAGTTGAGGAGTGTCTGTCCGCCGGGGCAAAAAAAGTCAAGGTGTTCGACTACACCTGCAACGATGCCCGTCGCTGTTATGTGAACAGCGGAATAGAGAATGCGCTAAAGGGGATGAAAAGGGTGGAGTGCAAGCAGATTGAGCCGGAACGCTTTAAAAAGGTGCAGCTGAACGGAAGGTTTCTCAAGGAATGGGAACTTTATGATGAAGTGCTTTCAGCAAATGTGTTCATAAACGTTCCGGTCGCCAAGCATCACGGACTTTCAAAGCTTACCCTCGGATTGAAGAACATCATGGGAATCATGGGAGGCAATCGAGGATTCATACACCGCAATCTCGATACCGCCCTGGCCGATGTGAATTCATATGTCCGCAGTCATCTGACCGTTATCGACGCAACCCGCATCCTGACAGCCCATGGTCCGCAGGGGGGCAGCCTGGGCGATGTCAAGCGGCTCGACAAGGTGATCGCCTCGGCGGATATCGTTGCTGCCGATGCTTTTGCCACGACGCTGTTCGGTATGAAACCGGTCGATATACCATCGACCTTGTCTGCGTACAGGCGTGGGCTTGGCGAGATGAATCTGGACAAAATCAGGGTCATTCGGGTTTAGCTGGTTGATGCCGAGGCCGTCCCGCATATCGCAGCTGCTTTTTCTGACCGTATTCATGGTTTTATTCGTGATGACCGAGTACCGCGGTCACGATCAGATAAATGCGGCGGTCAATTCTTTTTTTCGGAGCAATCCGCTGGTGCTGGCCGGTTACCTGCTGTCGGTAAAATCGTGGAGCTGGCTGCTTTTGCCGGCGTTGTTGATGACTGTTGCTACATTGCTGCTGGGGCGTTTCTTCTGCGGTTGGATCTGCCCGCTGGGTACGATCCTGGATCTGTTTAGATTCAAGAAAAAGCCGGACAAGGTATTTAAATTGCCAAGGGGAGGTCTCAGGTTATGGTTGTTGGCGGCACTGTTGTCGGCTTCGCTGTTCAATGTCAATCTGGTCGGCCTGTTTGATCCGCTAGCTATACTGTTGCGAGGGCTTACCTTTTTCTTTTACCCGCTGCTGGGCCTGGGCTTTGGTGAGGGGTGGGTCGGCTTGTATCATCTGATAGGTGAGAAACGTGACAGCCTGGCACCTTTCTATGCCGTTTTGCGTGATCATCTGCTTCCTTTCCGCAGCACTATTTATCCCCTGGCCGTGTTCTCGGCGCTGGTTCTCTCTGGGATTGTTTTTCTGGAGCGGAGCGAGGCCAGGGCCTGGTGTCGCCATCTATGCCCGTTGGGAACGCTTCTGGGCTGGCTGGGGAGGCTCTCGCCCTTCAGGCGTGTGCCGGCCGGATTATGCAATGATTGCGGCCAATGTCGCGAATTGTGCCCGGCGGCA
>JACRCG010000200.1 GCA_016219145.1 Deltaproteobacteria bacterium
ACCTCCGATGTATCCTGGACATCATCAATACCTGTAAGCTACACCTGCCGCACCTGGGGTTTTCATACGTTGTACGCCTACGCCAAAGATGCTGCCGGCAACGTCTCGGCTGCCAAGACGGCCACTGTGCGAGTTGGCCCGGTCGATGGGATAATTGTACCCGGTCCGGGGAAAACGGGACCGGCTCTTAGCGACGCCCTGAAAGCACTGAACTTTGCTTTGGGACTTGAAATTCCGACCGCAGCAGATATACTGAACGGCGATGTAGCGCCGCTTGTAAATGGAGTGCCGCACCCCGACGGCAAGATCGACCTGGGAGATGTAATCGTAATTCTGCGTAAGGTGGTGGGACTGTAGTTCTGGTGCAATTGTCATTATCAACCCGGACTGCGCCAGAAAAAAGGAGAAAGAGACATGAACATCCGCAAGAAATTTCTGGATTATGAATACGAAGAGGTTCTGGACGGCAGGGTACGCGAGTTGATCAGGGTTGGTTGCGCCATTGCGGTCGGATGCCCGACCTGACTGAAAAAACACTTCGCGGTCGCGAAGTCGGAAGGCGCAACGGATGCCGAATTACGAGAAGCGATAGCGTACGGCATGATCGCTCCGGGGGGCCGGGCCAAGAATTTTGCTCTGGATATGCTGAGCGAGATCGAAGGAAGATCAGGATGACGCTTCGGCTGAACCGTCCAGTAGCAGTACCTGACTCAAAGCGTCGTCGATCTTGGAAACATCCACGACAGTGTTGAAACAGGGGCCGAAGGGGCGTTCGTTCAGGATGCCGATCACCGGAAGAGGGTAGCAGTCCTTGATGCCGGAAGTAAGGTCGCGTTCACAGGCCACCGCCAGCACCAGTTTGGGTCTTTTTTCGACGATCACCTTGCGAGCCAGTGTGCCGCCGGTGGCAACCGAGATGTCGATATGGTATTTGCGGCCGATATCGACTAGGCCCTTGATGTCGCAACGGCCGCACTGCACACATTTGTGAATGTCGCCGGTGACCTTGATTTCGCAGTCGAAGAGCTGGATACAGTGGGGAAGCAACACCAGAACGCGGTCCGGCCTGACTTTCTGGCGTTGCGAAATGACCAGACTGTTGTTCATGGCGATGAAGGACTGGCGGATACTGTCCTTGTTAAGTCCCATCAGCCGGCCTACAAATTCAATGACCGGCAGCAGAAATTTGATTACGACCAGCCGCATGAAGCGGGTGAAGAAGATGTCCTTGACGAGCGCAGTGGTCAGCACCAGCAGGCCGGTGCCCAGTATGGCTACGCCGGAAAGCACCACCATGACGATACCGACGATATGCGGCAGATTCGGGTGAATATTGGCCAGACCGCGGTTTGGAATCCACCAGGCCAGGAAAATTACCGCCACAACAATCAGACAGGTAACACCCATCAGGGTTACAAACAGCCTCTTGCGGGGCGGCGCGGTTTTTTCCTCAGTATCAGTCACGATTCAATCTCTCCGGTATTCCGAGCGCAATGCCCTCAGCTATCGGAAAGCCGGCCAGGAAGCTGCCGGTATCAAGGCGCTTTTTGCCGGCCAGCTGCAACTCCAGCAAAAACAGGCTGCCTGATAGACAAGCCACTTCCAGCTCTCCCTTTGAAGCTTTCAAAACAGTTCCCGGCTTTCCGCTGCCATTGCCGACGCGGGTACGGAAGATTTTCAGGAGCTGGCCGTTACTATCGGTATATGCCACCGGCCAGACCGACATTCCGCGCACCTGGTTATGAATGGATCTGGCGTCCCTGCTCCAGTTGATCTTTCCATCTTCTTTTCTGAGCATGGCGGCATAGCAGGTTTCGTTGTCATTCTGCTGGCGCGGCGTGACCGTTCCGGCTTTCAGACGATCAAGGGTTTCCAGAAGCAGACTGGCCCCCATTTCAGCCATGCGGTCATGCAGCGCAGCGATATCTTCGTCCTCATCAAGCGCCGTACTCTGTTCAAGCAACATCGGACCGGTATCCAGACCGGGATCCATCAGCATGGTGGTGACACCGGTTTCGTTCTCACCGTTGATGATGCACCAGTTGAGCGGAGCGGCGCCGCGATAGCGGGGCAGCAGGGAGGCGTGTACATTGATGCAGCCCTGCGGCGGAATATCGAGAAGTGACTTGGGCAATATCTGTCCGAAGGCCACCACGACGATCACGTCCGGCTTCAGTTCCCGAATGATTTCGACAAAGGCCGGGTCACGCACTTTGGGCGGCTGTAAAACCGGAATGCCATGACCGGCGGCCAATTCCTTGACCGGTGTGGGCATCAGATGCTGCCCCCGCCCTTTGGGACGGTCGGGCTGGGTGACAACCGCCACCAGATTTTCACCCTGCTGGATAAGCTTGTCCAGCGTCGGGCAGGCAAAAGCGGGCGTACCCATGAAGATGATCCGCCAGCCGGTCATCGCCCCTCCTCGGCGGCTTTACGGGCCTTGCGCTGAAATAGCTCGCGCTTTAGAACCGAGAGATGATCAACAAAGAGAATGCCGTCCAGATGGTCGATTTCGTGCTGGAAAGCGATCGCCAGCAGATCATCTGCTTTCCAGGTCTTTTCCGCGCCGTCCGGATCAAGCGCCTTGACGATTACGCGGGCATGCCGGCGCACATTTGCGGCGTATTTGGGAACCGACAGGCAGCCCTCTTCTTCGTAAGCCTCGCCTTCCGCGTGCACAATAACCGGATTGATGGCCACTATCAGGTCAGGCGGCTCGTCCTTGCCTGAAATATCGATAACGATAACACGCTGGTGAACACCGATCTGCGGGGCGGCCAGTCCGACTCCGGGCGCGTCGTACATTGTCTCAGCCATGTCCCGGATCAGCTCACGCACTGAGTCGTTTATGACGGTAATCGGAACGGATTTCTTCTTGAGCTCCGGATTGGGGTAAGTGAGGATTGTTCGGATCATATGCCGCAGGAGACTCCCTTGATTGATGTTACGAACTTGTGATCATACTATTTCAGTACAATAAAATCAATTTTCATCTTGTTATTGGTTTAGCTAATTGAAATGTCGCCTGATGATGTGTATAATCACGCCCCACAGGCACCGAGCCTGACTCCGCCAATAGGATAAACGTGCCGGCAGGGAGGTTCTTTTGTCTCCGGACCGGATTCGGCGATTTCATTTTACCGAAGGATATGACTGATATGCAGACACTGCGCACATACCAGCCACTGATAAACGGCAACAGAACGTTATCGAAACTGTTTTTTGCTTGGAACGTGCGGAAAGCGTCCTGCAATTTACTGATGCTGCCGGTTGCTGCGCTGCTGCTCACCGGATTCAGCTGGGGCGACCTGGGTCTGGGGGGTGACGCGTGCAAAGATGCCATAGATGCGGCGCTCAAACTGGAAAGCATCAGAGACGAGGCTCAGTTGCGCCTTGAAGAGGCCAGGATTTTGTCCAGATGTCCGGATGGCGCTGCCGCCAATTTTGTCACCGCTATCCAACTGGAGCGGGTCGGCAACATCGATGGCGCTATCAGTGAATACCGCCGGGCACAGCTTAAAGATCGCAGTTTTTCAGCCGCCAGCGGAAATCTGGGACTGCTTTATGCGCAGAAGGGTCAAAATGACGAGGCTCTGGTCGAGCTGGCGCGGGGTCTGGCCTCCTCCGCTCCGAATCCCAGATTTCATAAGGCGATGGCAAGACTGCTGGCCGACCGCAGGGTTTACCCACTGGCCGTCTATCACTATACCGAGGCCGGTCGGGAGTTGCCCCGTGACGCTTCGATATTTCTGGGACTGGCTGATATTCACCGAGCCACCGGCCAGCAGGAGAAGGCCCTCGAAGAGTATCGCCGGACTTTATCGATCGATCCGAATTCTGATAAGGCCAATATCGGGATTGCAGCTATCAGCCTTGAGCGCAATGATCCGGACAAGGCAGTGGAGCAGTTGAAAAAAGCGGCCGTTGCAAATCCTCAAAACCGCGACGTTCACCTTATGCTGGCCGGTATCTATGAAAAGAAAGGGGACGCCAAGCTGGCGGACTATCACTATCTGATGGGGGGAAAGGGCAAGACTGCCACTTCGGCGATCAGGCTCTCCACCGGCCTGGCTACCGCAAGCGGCGCCGACAAGGAGATTGTAGCTCTCAAGGCGGCCGTCAAGGAACGTCCGGACGACGTCGCCTCCTACGAAAAACTTGGTCATCTCTACCGCGCCGCCGGGAAAGACACCGAAGCGATTGAGGCTTACCGGGAGGCAGCCCACCGCAACAGCAGCAACAGCGATATCTACCTCAACCTTGGCATTCTTTATGAGAAACGATCACAGGCCGATGAGGCGGTGGTGGCCTACAAACAAGCCATCAAAGCCAAGCCGGACAACCATGATGCCCGCCTGAGACTGGGTGACATCAGTCTCTCGCGCGGTTTTTTTCAGGAAGCGGTCGAGCAGTATTCGGAATTTCTGAAACTCCGCCCCGAGAGCCCCGACATTCATTTGAAGCTGGCCCGCATCTTTGCAAAAAGCAAGGAGTCCAACCTGGCGATCGAGTCATACCGGCATGTCCTCAGATACAGTCCGGACGACGTGGATGCCAATCGCGAGATTGCGGCCCTGTACAAGGCCAAGGGGCAGAACGAAAAGGCGGTTGAGCATTTGAGGAAAGTTCTGTCGTTGCGTAAGGACGATGCTGATACTCGTACGGCCCTGGTTTCCATTTATGTCAAGAACAAGCAGTACGACGAGATCACGGTCCTGCTCAAGGAAGCGGCCGAATTGACTCCTGATGATCCCAACAATCACTACAAGCTGGGACTGATCTATGACTTCAAGAAAGATTATGAGAATGCTATAGCAAACTATAAAAAGGCCATCGAGATCAAGGGGGATCATGCCAGATCGCTGAATGCCCTGGGGCGGCTCTATATGAAAACCGGTCGCTTGAGCGAGGCCAGGGAAGCGCTGGAAGCCGCCAAAAAAGCTGATCCGGCTATGGAAGAAACCTCGATCCTGCTTAACAACATCCGTGATGAATTCAACCCGGAACCACGCAAGATCAGCAAGTCAAAAAAAGGTAAGAACAAGAAGGGCAAAAAGACATCCAAGTCCGGCAAAAGCAGTAAGAGCACCAAACCGGCCAAGGCCGGGGCCGAAAAAGCAGCAGATAAATCAACCCCCAGGAAACAACCGTAGTTCTGGTTCACATTCCGCCTTTGAAGAAAGGCGTACAAGCTGCCAGATTGTTTCAGGTTTATCATCAGGCCACGACTGGACTCAAAATGACCGGACAGAGCAGCATATCAGCCTACTTTCCGCACGTAATCCCGATCTCCGTTAAACAATGGCGCTCCCTCGGTCTGGGGGCGCTTTCGCGTACCATATCCGAACGACGCCTGCCCCCCATCATATTCTACCGCCAGCTGGCTCTTTCTCTCAACAATGCCCACGCTCCCGACGCTCCGACAGTGTTCGCCGCGCACCTGAATCTCTTTGCCGCCCTGCAGACGTTGCTTCGCTACTTGATAGATGTTCTCGCTGAAAGAGAGGCGCCAGGCCTTCTGGAGCAGTCCCTGCGGCGGTGTGGTTATGACCCTGACAGCGGCGAGGCTGGCCAGGCGATGCTGCGCTTTGTGGAGCTGTTCCCGCCGGCAGAGGTCCTCTCAGGCGCCGCTAGCGCCTCCGAATGGCTGAATATGGCCGACGCACGGGACGAGCACAGGCATCTGGTACTGAGGGAGATGCTGTTATTGCATGATGCCGCTGCAAATCCTGCCATCGAAAGCTTCCGTGACCTTCTGGACGACCATGAGCTCGCCGAAACTTCCTGCTTCAGGGCACTTGCCGCAGGTATCAGTTCCGCCCTGGCCGAAAGCCCCTTGTTGCCGTCCCTGGGCTGTTCGCTGGACGAGGCTCTGAAAGCCCCCATAAATGCCGCCCCCGATTCGCTGGCAGCCCAGATCAGCTTTCTGCGGGATACATTGCACTCTTTTCTTCCCCCCGAACTGTTTGATGATCTGGCGACAGCCTTTGACTATCTGCTGGAGGAAGAGCGCGAGCGGGGCCTGGGAGGCGGTGAGCCCGGACCGGCGCCGGTGCTTGAGTTCAGGAGCGCTGGGCGGCACGGCGCAGAGACTGGAGCTGCTCGCGGAGATTCCGTCTTTGCCGGTTTTGATTATCCCGATTACGAGCAGTTTTCTCCTGACGCGAACTGGATGTCCAATGTCGTGCTGATGGCCAAGATGGTCTACGTCTGGCTCGACCAGCTCAGCCGCACTTACGGGCTTCCGATAAAACGCCTTGACCAGATTCCGGACACCGAACTGGATCGGCTGGCGGCCTGGGGGTTCAGCGGGCTCTGGCTGATCGGCCTTTGGGAGCGCTCCCCTGCTTCTCAGCGCATCAAACAGATCTGCGGCAATCCGGAGGCGATCGCCTCGGCCTACTCCCTGTATGACTACGAAGTTGCTGCCGACCTGGGCGGCTGGGATGCGCTCGCCAATTTGCGCGAACGGGCTTTGAAACGCGGCATCCGGCTGGCCAGTGACATGGTTCCCAATCATACCGGAATTTACTCCCGCTGGGTACTGCAACACCCGGACTGGTTTGTCCAGACCGACTACCCCCCCTTTCCGTCCTACCGCTTCAGTGGCGAAAATCTTTCACAGGACGCTGATATCTGCATTCAGCTGGAGGACGGCTACTGGAACAAAACCGACGCCGCTGTTGTCTTCAAGCACTATGACCGCCGGGATGGCCGGGTTCGCTATATCTACCACGGCAACGACGGCACCAGCATCCCCTGGAATGATACCGCCCAACTGAATTATCTGATTCCTGAACTGCGTGAAGCCGTTATCCAGACCATTCTGCACGTAGCCCGCAACTTCCCGATTATCCGCTTTGATGCCGCCATGACGCTGGCAAAGAAGCATTATCAGCGGCTCTGGTTCCCTCTGCGCGGTCTGGGAGGCGGTATTCCGTCCCGCGCCGATCATGGCATGAGCAAAGAGGAATTTGATGATGTATTTCCGGTCGAATTCTGGCGCGAGGTGGTCGATCGCGTAGCGGTTGAAGCGCCCGGGACGCTCCTGCTGGCTGAGGCTTTCTGGATGATGGAGGGCTATTTTGTCAGGACGCTCGGTATGCACCGGGTCTACAACAGCGCCTTCATGCATATGCTCATGACCGAGGAAAACGCCAAGTACCGTACCTCCATCCGGAACGTGCTGGAATTCAATCACGAGATTCTGAAGCGCTTCGTCAACTTCATGAATAATCCGGACGAGAAGACCGCCGTGGCGCAGTTTGGCTCGCAAGACAAGTATTTTGGCGCCTGCGTTCTGCTGGTTACCATGCCGGGGCTGCCGATGATCGGACATGGTCAGATCGAAGGCTTTCATGAAAAGTACGGTATGGAATACAAGCGGGCCTACTGGGATGAACAGGTTGACGAGGGTCTCCTGCGCGGGCATGAGATGTGGATATTCCCACTGCTGCAACGGCGCTGGCTCTTCTCCGGCTCGGAGAACTTTGTCCTGTATGATTTTCAGGCTGGTGACAAGGTTGATGAGAATGTTTTTGCCTATTCCAACCGCGTCGGTGATCAGAGAGCCCTGGTTCTGTTCCACAACTGCCATGCCGTGACCTCAGGCTGGATACTCGGCTCTACCGGTATAAACATGAAAGCCGGTGAC
The DNA here is from genome assembly GCA_016219145.1 of Deltaproteobacteria bacterium. Taxonomy (GTDB): domain Bacteria; phylum Desulfobacterota; class Desulfuromonadia; order Geobacterales; family Pseudopelobacteraceae; genus JACRCG01. Next base: position 7,655 of record JACRCG010000200.1, read on the forward strand.
AATGAACCTGAAATATGTTTTACAACGCTTGGCCGGACACTTGGCTGCCGTCAGGAAGCGGATCTGTATTGCGCCTTTCGCGACCATGTAAGCGGCCTGGAATATCTGAGAAGTGCCCCGGAACTGCATGATCAGGGATTATATGTCGAATTGAAAGAGTACCAGTTTCATGTCTTCGTGGATTTCCGGGAAGTCCGTGATGATAGCAAGGGGAACTGGGGGCAGCTCTGCGCATTTCTGGGCGGACGGGGCGTGGAAAGTCTGGAGGATGAGCTCAAGCAGCTGCAATACTCTGTCTTGAATACTGCCTTCGATACAGTAATGGAAGCTGCCGGGGGCGTAGCTGGCGTTTCTCAGCCGGGCGCCGATCCGGTAAAGTTCAGCGATGCCGCCCGGGAGTTCTTTGCTGAAATATCCAGACTGACCGGTGAACGCAAGGGTATCCGGGCGCAAAAGGCACGCTTGAGAGCGGCTGAGAGCAGCTTGGCCCGGACAGTCGCACTGCTGACGATGAAAACCGCGTCCGGTGAAGCCGGAGCATTTCAGGCAAGACTACAGCGGCTCTTGTCTTCAGAAAACAATGTCAGACTTCTCATGGCGTGGGTTTTACTGCGTGACATGAAAACCTGTACCATGGCGCTGTTTGGACTGGATTGCAGCCTGCGCCGCTTGAATGGAGGGGATAGCGGTTCTTTCGCCGAGCTTCTTTCGGCCCTGTTGGCCTTTAATGGAGAGGCTCCTGACGTAGCTGCGCTCTTTTCATCTTCCGCCGGCCGGGAGTATCTGCAAGTACATGAGAGCTCCGGAGTGGAGTGGTTCAACAAGGAGCGCTTCGAGGAACTGGCTGAGTGGTGTTCGATTCTGGGGCTGCTTGCGTCAGACAAGCTTTCGCCGGCTGCCAGAGCTCTTACAGCAGCTGCATCGCGGGCAGAGCGGGATTTGCAACGCTCTGTTACCCAGGCAGCTCATTCCGGTTATCGTACCGGATTGCTTAAACTCCTGTTATCAGCCCCGCTAAACGCCTCAACAACTGCAAAAAAGTCAGCCTTGAACATCAGGAAACCAAAAGGCAAGCCTTCAAGCAAGAGGGTAAACTAGTCGCCATGCATATAGCGGCAATATTACTCATATTTCTGTCAGTTTCTGCCCTGCCGGCCCTGGCAGCCGAAAACCGGTCAGGCTCCGACCAGACCGAAGCCGGAAACACATCTGCTGCAATTACGATTGAGGCTGCACCTTCGATTAATAAAGCCGCCGGGATAGAGTTTGTCTGGGAGCTGGATCCCTATTACAGCGAGATCTCCCTGCATTTTCCTCTGACGGACAAACCTATTCCCGAAATTTCCCATGCCAACGAGTTCGATGTTTACAGAAAACTGCTGGTTGACTCCCTGGTTCCCCGTTATATGCTGGTTGAAGCGGCACTGTTCCCGATGCCGCTGGTAGGTGTCGCCCTGAAGGAATACCAGCGTGATTTTTATCGCGGCTTCAACATCGGCAGCGGCAATCTCAATCTGCTGGAAGCCATAACAGCCGGCTTTCAGGAGCCTTATGCCTTTTCTGTCTTTGTGGGCGACATGGTCAGCTTTGTCAGGCCGGGAGAGGAGAAAATCGGCTCGAACAAAGGTTACATGGGCTACATGCTCAGTTATTCAAACCAGCATATAAAACGAAATGTCCTGATTCCTGATCACAATGTTGAAATCGAATGGAAGATGAAGGGAGAGCGTAAATTCAAGGAAGACAAGCTCTCCTGGAGCTTCCGCCTGGGGTCAAAGCTGCACGAAAATCCTGATATTGCCAATACGCTCTATCTGGGATTTCGTCGCAGTAACCTGGATTTTTCTGCTGACTTTCTCAGTTTCCTGAACAACAGTTCCATAGATTTCCGCTGGGATTTTTCGGCCAAAAACGGCCGCTTGCTGCGTCAGGAATATGTGATCGGAAAGAAGTTTCCGATAAAGAGCTGGGGCGTGGCAATCAAGCTTGATTTAGGGGTTATCTGGGAGGATTCGGCAAAATATACCGGGGCGCTCAGAGACAGGGATTTCCAGAATGTGACGGCAGTCATCAGACCGAATATAGAATTCTAATCCTATAAAAAGCAGTTCTCACAGAGGCACAGAACATCAGAGTTATAACCATCCGTATTAAGAGGATAATTCAATTAAAAAGGTGATCTGAATTCAGACCACCTTTTGGGTGAAACCCTTTCTGCCTGTAAATACAGTTTTCTCTACTCTGTGAGAGTGACTGCCGCTTTTAGGCTGATAGACTACGCAAAAGGGTTTCGCAATGTAATCGTCTGGTCACGGCGCGGGCCAACCGATACCATCACAATCGGGCAGCCGGCCAGCTCCTCCAGACGGCGAACATATGATTGCGCGGCTGGTGGCAATTCCTCGAAGCTGCGGACCTCGGTGATGTCTTTCTTCCAGCCCGGCAGTTCCTCGTAGACCGGCTGGCACTTCTCGAAAATCTCCAGAGCGGCCGGCAGAGTCTCAAGCGCTTTCCCTTCAAAAGTATAACCGGTGCAGACCTTGATGGTATCGAACTCCGACAGGACATCAAGCTTGGTCAGGGCAATTCCGGTCAGGCCGTTAACTCGAACAGCGTAGCGGATCACCATGGCGTCGAACCATCCGCAGCGGCGGGGACGCCCCGTAGTGGCGCCGAATTCCGCACCGGTCCGCCGCAGCTCTTCACCGGTCTCATCCAGCAGCTCGGTGGGGAACGGTCCACTGCCGACCCTGGTAACATATGCCTTGGATATTCCGACTATTTCATGAATTTCACGCGGACTGACTCCCGCGCCTGTACAGGCTCCGCCGGCACAGGTGGAAGAAGAGGTGACAAACGGGTACGTGCCGTGATCGACGTCCAGCAGGGTTCCCTGAGCTCCTTCAAAAAGAACCTTTTTCCCGGCTTTAAGATCTTTATTCAGAATCAGGGCCGTGTCAGCAACATAAGTTCGTAACGTAGCGGCATACCCCTGGTATTCGTTGAAAATTTCTTCAAAGTTGCAGGGCGGCTCCCCGAGAAAGTTCTCCAGGATAAAATTCTTCTCGACCAGGAACTCCTTAAGCTTGCGGGCAAACGTGTCGGGATCAATCAGATCCATCAGGCGCATGCCGCGTCGGCCGATTTTGTCCTCATAGCAGGGACCGATGCCACGCCCGGTGGTGCCGATCTTCTTGTCGCCGCTTTTTGCTTCACGAGCTATGTCGATACGTTTGTGGTAAGGCATGATGATGTGCAGCGATTCGGACAAAAGCAGACAGGAGTCATCCTTGATTCGGCCGGATTCCTTCAGTTTGGTAATCTCCTTGATAAAGACTTCCGGATCAAGCACTACGCCGTTGCCTATGATGCAGCGTTTGCCCTCATGCAGGATACCGGAGGGGATCAGGTGCAGGACAACCTTCTCGCTGCCCACAACCAGCGTATGCCCGGCGTTGTTACCCCCCTGGTAACGTACAATATCATCGGCATATTCGGTGTAGATATCAACTACCTTGCCCTTGCCTTCATCGCCCCATTGGGCTCCCACTACGACTACGTTTGCCATGTCAGCTTGTCTCCCGGCTTTCTTCGATAAATTTTATAAATCCTGGTTGTGCTATCAGACTCTTGTCAAACGTCACGGCTGTTCCGTCTGATACCCGTACCGCGCAGCAATCCCGGCTATCTTCACCAATAACCAGCATGTAGCGGATATTCATACGTTTGGCATATTCCAGCGATTTGTCATAGTCGCGCCGGATAATATCTCTGGCCGTGGTGTAGCCGCGCGACCTGAGCAAGGCAGCGATTTCAAGCACTTCGCGCTTGTCGTCGCGGGTGTTGAACAGGAGAAAATCACGGGCCGTGGTTGCTTCCAGTTCCGGACTGTGTTCCAGCGCCTGCAACAGATTAAGTACATTAAAAGTGAAGCCGGTAGCCGGTGCGTCAAATCCGTAACGTGCGGTCAGTTTATCATATCGGCCGCCACTGCAGACCGGTTCGCCAAAACCGCTGACAAAACCCTCAAATGTAATGCCGGAGTGATAATCCAGCCCGCGAGTCTCGCCCAGATCGATCGTCAGATGATCGCTGACGCCGTGGATATCCAGAATTTCAAGGACCTGGCGCAGATTCTTCAGGGCCGCCAGAGAACGCGGATTGGACACGACTCTTTCCGCTTCGTCAATGATTTCCAGTCCACCGAACAAGCGCGGCAGGGCGCTTATCTCCGCAGCGGATTCCGGCGTTACAGGATTTGCGGCAAGCAGAGCTGCCACGGCCGAAGTGTCCTTGCGCGAAACAGCCCCTCGCAGGTCCTGCAAGGCAGCTTCACCAAGACCGGAAGCCTGTATGACACCCTGACAGAATTCAACCTGTCCAAGATCGATTTTAAAATTCTCCAGACCTAGTCCCTGCATGGCCTCGATGGCCATGGCGATCATTTCAGCATCAGCTTCGGGAGAGTCCAGTCCTATCAACTCGACACCGGACTGAAAAGTTTCACGGCTACGTCCGGTCTGAATCTCGGTCTGACGCAGAACGCGCCCACTGTAACATACGCGGTGCGGCAGAGGCCATTCAGCCAGCCGGGTCGCCACAATCCTGGCAACCTGCGGAGTGATGTCGGGTGTAAAGGCCAGCAGGCGTCCGGTCTGCCGGTCATCAAAACGATAGGTTTTGCCTTTAAGCTCCTCACCCATGCCGATTGCCAGAACGTCCTCATACTCAAGCTTGGGGGTGATAATGCGCCGAAATCCCCACAGCTCAAACACCCGCTGCAAACAGCTCTCGATATACCCAATTTTTGCAGCTGCGTCGGGAAGGAAGTCGCTGACACCGCGCGGCAGGGAGATGTCGTGAGCGGAGAGCCTCATTCAACCTTCTTGACAGATAGGAAAGAAGCGCCACGCTCGGAAATCCCGGGTCGCTGAACGGTCTGGAGAATCAATAGCTCGTTGCGCCCTTCGTCGAAGTGGTAATCCGGCATATAGTTCTGGGTGTCGCGCGTACGCCATTTCTCCTCAAGGCTGGAGTCGTTCCAGAGCAGGCAGTAGACCGCCCCTTTTTTATAGGAACGGGCATTGCCAAGCACCCAGAAGCCGTCATTCTTGCCTACCAGAACTTCGCCTTTGGAGGTTACGTGGATGCGCTGATTCATGAATATCCAGCGGTACTTGTCACCTGTTGTACGTGAATTTGCGGCATCTTCGACCTGAAAGTACAGTTCTGACCCTCCAAATTTATCGTTGCTGCGCCACAACTCTTTTTGCTGTTTGTCAAAGACGATCAGATAATTGTCAGGGTTTATCACAACGGTATACGATTCTCCGGTATTGTCGCGGAACTGATGAAAGCTGTAAATGTTGCCGAAGCGAGGCATTTTGAGCGGATTTTTGAGGGCAATTGCGCTTCCTGAGCGGGTAGCCTCATAAACATTGCCAAAAAAATCGCCGTCACGACCCATCGCCTGTGCGTACAGTTTTTTGGTAGAGCCGGGCAGTGTCAAGGTACGGAAGAAATAGGGGATGTCACCGGCCAGTCTGACCAGTTTGCCACCCTGCACCTGCCAGACCTGCGATGCGACATCATCATTGCGCATGATACTGACATACAGTTCGAGAACATTGCCGGCTTCAAGCGTGTCGATGGAAACTATCTTTTCCGAGTTGCTTAATTCTGTCTCCATTACCAGCTTCATGTCAACTGCCTGGCGGAAATACGAAATTTTTCTATCTTCGGCCAGAAAAATTTCACGGCTGCCGTCCGGCAACGTTTTACCGACGGCCATCAGGTTGGCAGCCCCTATCAGGCGCTTGCTTAGCCAGCCGCCACTTGCTCCCTGCTGGTAGTCACGGGGTTTTATAAATTCTGAAGGCTCTGCCTGGCGAACCTGTTCCGCTCTGATAATGTCCCGGTTTGGAGCGGGGGCGAATACAGGAGCTGAAGCAGTTGAAGCCGCCGGAGCTGCTGCCAGATATTTGAGCAGTTCGACTGAAAGCTTGTCGGCCAGCTTGCCGATCGCAGGGATCAACTCGTCCTTGCTGTCGCCCTGGATGAATGCACGGGAGATGGATTTGCCGCCGGCAGTTCTGGCCAGGGCATCAACACTGAAAACCTTGCCAATTGACACATAAGTTCCGTTCACAAGCACATCCGCCTCGGAAGCGCTGGCCACCGCCACGATCTGGTCACTGCTCAGGCGAGAAGCCAGAAGCGTCTGTAAAGTCGTCTTCATCTCATCTTTATTGGCTGCTCCGACAGCATTCATGTCGGCTACGAAAACCCGCAGCGTCCCCGCAAATGCAGGCATGGCAAATACTGGGGCAAGGATTGCAGCGCAGATGAGTACTAATCTTTTCATGATTCCTCCTGAATCGTTTGAGAAGCAGGCCGCCCGACTATTATTCCAGGCAGTTAAAGCGTGCTTCCGGTAGCAGGTATAATAATTATATTATCATTTGGCGCAGGCGTCTCAATGGCCGGTACTTTTGGCCTCAAAGCCGGCTGGGCGGCCGGTTTGGGCGTCTCGGCAGGAGGGGTTGTTTTTACAGCCGCCGACGGTTTTGCCGTGGTAGCAGATTCTGCCGCTTTTTCCTGAATAGCAGGCACACCGGTTTTCTCAGTCACCGGAGCAGGGGCCTTACTGACTTTGGCGGGCTCAAACTTCAGCAGATCCAGCATCTCATCAAACTGCTTGCCATACATCTCGGTTTCCTGGGTTTCTCGCAGCAGAAGATCCTTTCGCTTCTTATCAATCGTGCGCTGAATACCCTCCAGTGTCTTGAATTTCAGATTGGTACTGCCCGACAGATTGGCCTTGGTTTCGCTGAAATCCGGATACTGCAGGTTTATCATCGGATTGTACGTCATGATGTGCTTGCGGAAATTCGGGTATTCCCAAAGTACTGTGCCGGTAGAATCAAGTATCTGGGCGGACATTGCCAGAAAATTGTAGTCACTTGTCAAAGAGGTAAACAGTTCGTTGGAATATACCTTGTCAGGCCTTGTAATCCCGCTGATAACAATCAGCATGACGGCATCCAGGCTGTTCTTCTTGATGTAGTCGCGTAATTCGTCGTTGTTATAGAAATATTTGTTGTATTGAATTGTGGCGTCGTCACGCCTCTCGCGGCGAAACAGAAGCGTGGAAAAGATTTTTGCAGGATCACCATCCATCAGCGCTACTGTGAAAAAACTTCCGGTCCCGCTCAACCTCCGGACAAGCTGCTGTTCGTATTTACGGTTTGCTTCTGTAACAATCTGTATCAACTGATCCTTTTGCGGATGACTGATGTCGGAATCCGCATCCACAATAATCGGAACTACGCCCAGAACCTTGACTTTTTCAGCAAAATTGTCCGCTGGAACATTAAAATAATTTCGGGACCAGCCGGATATCAAGCCAGAAAACAGCAGAGCAGCAACAAACAATCTTCTCATGTGGCCTCCTTGAAGTCGGCTCTATAAGCCGGATTTCACTATTGCCGTTTATATCAGATGAAGGTAACCTTTTCCACACATTTCATTCTGCATAATCGATTGACAATCATGCCGAATATTGAGTATGGTTCCCACTACAAAAAACCTGCTTATCGAGAGTGGTGGAGGGAAAGGCCCTGCGAAACCACAGCAACCGGCCATGCGGCGTCAGGTGCTAATTCCTGCCGAAAGGCAAAGATGAGAGGTGTGCTGCGTAGAATAACAGCCCCTTCTCATGTAATACGAAGGGGCTTTTTTAATGTCAGTCGGTATTGTAAAGGAACAATCAATAACCTTTGAATCCGGCATCCGCCTGGACAGCGGACGCATCCTTGCCCCTGTAACCATCGTCTACGAGACCTACGGCGCCCTGAATGAGCAGGGCAGTAACGCCATTCTGGTCGAGCACGCCTGGACCGGTGATGCCCATCTGGCCGGCAAACGCAGCGAGTCGGACTCCAGAACGGGCTGGTGGGATGCCATCGTCGGCCCTGGTCGCCTGCTGGACACCAACCGTTATTTTGTGATCTGCTCAAATGTGATCGGCTCCTGCTTCGGTTCAACCGGCCCTACCTCGATTAACCCCAAAACCGGCAAGCGTTACAATCTGTCATTTCCGGTAATTACCGTGCGCGACATGGTGCGCGCCCAGAAACTGCTCATTGATGCGCTTAAAATTAACAAACTGCTGACCGTCATGGGAGGCAGCATGGGAGGCATGCAGGCTCTTGAGTGGGCCACTCAGTATCCTGACAGCATCGCCTCGGCCATTATTCTGGCCGCCACGCCGCGCCCCTCGCCGCAGGCCATATCGCTGAACGCAGTTGCCCGCTGGGCTATTTTCAACGATCCGACCTGGCGCAAGGGGGAGTACAAACACAATCCCAAGGACGGACTGGCGCTGGCGCGCGGCATTGGTCACATCACATTTTTGTCGGATGAATCTATGAACGCCAAGTTCGGGCGACGCTTTTCAGCCCGGGACGGACAATTTGATTTTTTCGGTCAGTTTGAAGTAGAGCGCTATCTGAATTATAACGGCTACAATTTCGTCGATCGCTTCGACGCCAACTCCTTCCTCTATCTGGCCAAATCTCTGGATCTATACGACGCAGCCTGGGGTTACGAGTCCCTGGCGGAAGCGCTCGCCGGGATCAAGGCTCCGGTACAGCTCTATGCCTTTACTTCGGACTGGCTCTATCCCGCCTATCAGACCGAGGAGATGGCAAACTGCCTCAAGGGACTCGGGAAAAGCTTCGAGTATCACCTGATAACATCAGCCTACGGCCACGACGCTTTCCTGCTCGAACACGAGACCTTTGCCCCCATGGTCAGTAACTTCCTGGCTGGAGTTCAAGAGTTGTGAGTGAACTGAGCCTGTGCGCCGAATCGAAAAACAGCCCCCTGTTCAGAAAACTCCGGCACCAGATCGGCAAAGCTGTTGGCGATTTCAACCTGATCGATGAAGGAGATCGCATCGCGGTGGCGGTCTCGGGCGGCAAGGATTCGTACACTCTGCTTCTGCTGCTGGAGGAGCTGCGGCAGAGGGCGCCGGTTTCCTTCGAGCTGGTTGCGGTCAATATCGATTCCGGCTACCCAGGTTACAGGACAGATGTCATCGAAGGGTTTCTGCAGGGCAGCGGATTTGACTACAGCATGGTTCCGACCGAGCATTACGCCATCATACAGGAGAAACGACGCCCCGGTTCCTCGTACTGCTCGATCTGCGCCCGCCTGAAACGCGGCTCGCTCTACGAGGCCGCCAGAACGCTGGGATGCAACAAACTGGCTCTGGGGCATCATCAGGATGATTTTATCGAAACATTGCTGCTGAACCAGTTTTTTGTCGGCTCGCTCAAATCGATGGCAGCCTCGATGCTGGCCGACAATGGCGTTACAACCGTTATAAGGCCCCTGGTATACGTTGCCGAGGAGGATATCATCAGCTTTTCACAACAGGCCGCGTTGCCGGTGGTCTGTTGCTGCTGTCCGGTCTGCGGCACGGCCGACCTGCAGCGCAAGCGGATGAAGCGGCTGCTGAAAGAGCTGCAGGCCGATATTCCCCACGTCAAGAGCAGCCTGCTGAAAGCGCTCTCAAACGTGCATCCGCGCCATCTTCTTGACCCGGCCTTGCGACGTGAGGACACAACGGCGGGACAATGACACTCCATCTGTTTTATTCCCTGTTTTCTTAACCTTCAATCCCAGATCTTCCAGCAGATCCAGCGCCGAATAGAACCCTCCAACCGCCACCACGGCAATCCCCGCTATCGTCACCGCTTCCATGTCATGCCCTCCATTTTGTTGATAACGGAAACATAACATGGCCGTGCGACAGAATATGTCATTTGGCAGATTGCATGTGGTGGTTTATTCTGAAAAAAGCAGTTGGCTCTCACAAAGGCACAAACAGCACAAAAAACCAAAAACGGCAGTTACTCTCACAGAGCTCACGGAGACACAGAGAAAAACTGTATTTACAGGCAAAAAGGGATTCACCCAAAAGGTGATCTGTAGTTAGAACCTCTTCGATGGAATTATCCGGTTAATACTGATGGTTATAACTCTGAGAGCTCTGTGCCTCTGTGAGAACTGCTTTTTTGCAGTTAGTGGTTGATGCGCAATCCTGCGGGCAACATTAGCAGTTTCGATAATTGCCAGTTTTCTTTGTGAGCTTTGACAGCTTTGTTAGAAACAGCCGTTTCAGGTTTAAAGACTTGATCAGTTACAGCGTGGCGTCGATCGCATCAAAATCTATGAATTTTTCCGCTATCGAGTTGATCAGGTTGATCTTTTCGGTGTCTTCCGGGCCGATTTTGGATACGTGTTCACGCAGACGGTAAAAAATATCGGAGGAGGTTTCCGCAATGCGGATATAGGGGATATTGCTGTCATCTATAATACGCTGGGTTATGCTTGAGACCGGGACATGTCCCGCAATCAGCAGGCCGGCCAGGCGTGACTTGTACTCCGGAATATGGTGCAGAGCCGATGCCGTGACCAGCAGCTCGTCGCGGGAGCTGGTTACAATCAGCAGCGTGGAGGGGTCCAGATGATCTATGACTATCTGGGACGAAGCCGCACCCAGTTGCAGGTTATGACAGATGCGGGTTCGCTCGCCCGGGTCACCTTTCAGGGGCAGTCCGAGCAGGTCGGAAATATGCTGCATGGTCGGATCGGCCAGAATCGGAGAATAGTCAAAAGCGCCGGTTACCAGCACATTTTTGGCAGCAAAGGCTTTACTCAGATAAGTCATGGCGTGGGCGCGTTTTTCTGCAACCAGCTTGTTGGCCATGATGACCCTGACGCTGGCCTGTTCCCTTTCATACAAGGCCAGGTTGAGCTCAACCGCATCAACCACGTTGCCGATACCACCACCGGTCAACAGAAGTACCGGCGCATCAAGCATGGCCGCCACCCTGGCGTTGTTGACCCCAACTACGGAACCGACCCCGCCATGTCCGGCGCCTTCTATGATCAGAAAATCGTATTTGCTTTCCAGCTCCGCACAGGCGGCCCGGATGATTGCTCCGGGCGCATCTGCATCGATCTCTTTGTCCAGATAACGGCGAGTGGTGCCGGCGGTAAGCGTAAACGGCGACATAAGAGCTATATCTTCCTCCACACCAAAGACACTGGCAAACATGGCCGCATCCTTGTCAGCCACAAACCCTTTGAATTCGATACATTTGGGACCGACCGGCTTCATGAAGCCGACCCGCCCGTATTTTTTCCGGGCCAGATGCATCAGTGAAAGACTGATGGTTGTTTTGCCGCAGTGCTGTCCGGTAGCCCCGATGAATATTTTTCTGCACATAACTTATTACCTCGTAATTATTGACGGACTGGTTCCAAAGACAGCTCATCAAAATAATTGTTAAAATGCTCCTCGCCAGCGTGGAAACGCAGAAATCGCACCCCCATACCCCCTTTTTTTGCCAGGTGAAAGAGGTTCGGCGGCACCTTCTTGGCCCACATCACACGCGCTTCCAGCTCAACCTTGCGCTCTTCCAGTATCAAAAGCTCGACTCTGATCTTGGTATTCGGCGGCATGATGTTGGGGGTTTTGATAAACATTCCCGTCATGGAAATATCCTCAGTAAATGCTATCCGGACGGGTTCATCTATCCCGAACCGGATTTTTATGCGCTTCCTGTGCCTCCTGATATCGCGCTTGTCCGCCATTTCACCCATCCTAACATGCTCAATTTAAACGATTCAATCTATTGCAACACAAAATTGTGCGAAAATATACCATAGTTCTGATAAGACGCCAGCATATTAATGAGCCGTCCGCTGCGGAGCGTGCAGCTTGTCGGAAAATAGGATTGACAGAGCCGGGGCAATCATCTAGTTTGTTGAAAACGCTGGGGGAGTTTCGGCTGAGAGCGGTTAGTAACCGCGACCCTTCGTACCTGATCCGGGTAATTCCGGCGTAGGGAAGCGCGACCTTTAGATTTCCGACAGCCGCTTCTGCGGCTTTTTTCGTTTATGGAGAGCAACATGCGGATTGTTTTAAATGGCAAGGACATTGAGACCAAAGACGGCAACTCTATCGCCGGACTCTTGACGCAGATCGGCATAGGACTTGAGCGGGTTGCGGTCGAGGTGAATCTTGATATCGTCCCCAAGGCTGGCTATCAGGCGCACTTGCTGGCAGACGGCGACAGAGTTGAAATAGTTCATTTTGTAGGCGGAGGATGATAGGCATGGCACAGACAGACGACAAGCTGATTATCGGCGGACGGGAGTTCAATTCGCGGCTGATGGTGGGAACCGGCAAATATGCCAGTTTTGAGCAGACCGCACAGGCCCTGGAACTATCCGGAGCAGAGATTATAACCGTGGCGGTCCGGCGCGTTAACCTGGATCGCAGCAAAGAATCGCTACTGGATTATATCGATCTGAAAAAATACACCCTGCTGCCCAATACGGCCGGCTGCTACAGCGCCGACGATGCCGTGCGTACCTGCCGTCTGGCCCGTGAAGCCGGCATGTCCGACTTTGTAAAACTGGAAGTTCTGGGGGATGAGAAGACCCTCTTCCCGGATAATGAAGAGCTGCTCAAAGCCGCTAAAATACTTGTCGCAGAAGGTTTTACCGTACTGCCCTACTGTAGTGATGATGTAATCGTCTGCAAAAAGCTGGAGGATATCGGCTGCGCAGCGGTCATGCCGCTGGGGGCTCCGATCGGCAGCGGGCTCGGTATCCGCAACCCCTACAATATCAGGATCATTCTGGAGAACATTTCGGTGCCGGTCATCGTAGATGCCGGAGTAGGCTGTGCCTCGGATGCCGCCATCGCCATGGAGCTGGGCTGCGCCGGAGTATTGATGAACACCGCCATCGCCGGGGCACGGGATCCGCTTGCCATGGCAGAAGCCATGAAACTGGCGGTAATCGCCGGACGGCTTTCCTACAAGGCCGGCAGGATTCCGCGCAAGCTCTACGCCAACGCCTCCAGCCCGCTGGAAGGCATGATCGGGTAGTTGCGATCCGGATGCAGGTGACCGACTTCAGGCTGTACCTGATTACCGACCGGCAGCAGACATGCGGCAGGCCTCTTCCGGACGTAGTGCGGCAAGCCCTGGATGGCGGTGTCAAGGCTGTCCAGCTGCGCGAAAAGGATCTTTCCGGCGCCGAACTGTACCGGCTGGCCGAAGAGTTGAGACAGCTTACCTCTGACTATGGCGCCAGACTGATCATCAACGACCGGCTTGACGTTGCCCTGGCGGTTGCTGCTGATGGCGTACATATCGGGATCGGCAGCATGCCGGTAGCGGCTGTCCGACGGCTGCTTGGGCCGGACAGGATCATCGGCTATTCCGCCCATGCGGCCCACGAGGCGCTGCTGGCCCAGGCTGAGGGGGCTGATTTCGTCACCTTCGGACCACTGTATCATACCCCGTCCAAAGCTGCTTATGGCGCGCCCTGTGGAATAGAAATGCTGTCCGAAGCCGTTCACTTGCTGGAAATACCGGTCATTGCGCTGGGCGGAATCACGCCGGAAAATATTTCCGGAGCGCTCTCTTCTGGCGCTCACGGCATAGCGCTGATATCAGCCGTGATGGCAGCTTATGACCCCTGTGCCGCCGCAGCAGCCCTGCTGAAAAAGATCCACGAGCGAGTCTCCTGATGTTCACCCCTGCCGACGAACGTATCCACCCACAACTTCGCATCAACTCTTACGGTCACTACCTGCGCCGCCGCTTTGGCTGCCGGATCAGCAAAGTCAATGTGGACGCCGGTTTTACCTGCCCCAACCGAGACGGAAGCAAAGGGAGCGGCGGCTGCATCTACTGCAATAACGTCTCGTTTTCGCCCAAAGGCACTCAGGCGATAGTTCCGATCGAAAGCCAGATGTCTTCCGGAATGGCCTATCACCGCCTGCGCCTCGGCTCGGAAAAATTCATCATCTATTTTCAGAAATACACCAACACCTACGGTTCGGTGGAGCTCCTGTCAGATCTGTATCGGCGGGCGCTCGATCATCCCGATGTTATCGGCATTTCGGTCGGAACAAGGCCGGACGCTCTGAGCGCTGAGGCTTTGGAGCTTTTGACCGACATCGCCCGGACAAAATATGTCTGCCTGGAGCTAGGTCTGCAATCGATGGATGACACAATTTTAAGCCGCATCAACCGCGGCCATACCCTGGACGATTTTGTTCAGACGGTCAGGCGCGCCGCCGGTCGGCAGTTTGATATCTGCGCCCATCTGATTTATGGATTTCCGGGGGAGAGTGCTGCCGATTTTCTGAAAACGGCCGAACTTATGGCCGGACTGCCGATTGATTCGCTCAAACTGCATCAGCTGCACGCTGTGGAAGGTACCGAGCTGGCGGAGCTGTTTCGCCAGGGCGCGTTCACGCCGCTGACGCTAGAGGAATATGTCTCGACCGTGGCTGATTTTCTGGAGCTGCTCCCGCCACGAATAGCCATCCAGCGCCTGTATGGTTCGGCCCCGCTCGATATCTGTGTCGCTCCGCAGTGGGGGTTAAAGAACAACCAGATGTGGTTTGCCATTGTAAACGAGCTGACCGGACGCGGCAGCTGGCAGGGGCGCCGCGTGGTGGAGTGATAGTGTTTATCCTGTAAAAATCATCTGAAACAGAGAGCAACCGAGCAACTGAGTAAAACAAAGGAAAATTCAGGAGAATTCTACTCACCATTTGGGCATACTCTGTAATCACTGTACCTGTCTGACTTCTCTGTTGCTCAGTTGCTCTGTGTTTCGCGAACTGCCGTCTGGGCTTATTCGTTCATAAAGCTGATTACCG
>JACRCG010000201.1 GCA_016219145.1 Deltaproteobacteria bacterium
ATCTTGATTGGAGTGGACACCAGCGCATCGGATGAAGAAAAGAAAAAAGCCAGGGAAAAGGCCGAGGATCTCCTGAAAAAGATAATGGTGGGGGAGGACTTTACAACCATTGCCAAAACTAATTCCACCTGCCCAAGCAGCGCCCAAGGCGGCGATCTTGGATATTTCAGTAAGGGGCAGATAGACCCTCAATTTGAAAAAGCAGCCTTCGCCCTCAAGCAAGGCGAGGTAAGTGACATCATTGAAACTCAGTTTGGCTACCATATTATCAATGTTACTGGTAGGAAAGAAGCAGAGATAGCTGATTTTAACACGGTGAAACCAAGAATCCTTGAACATCTGAAACAGCAAAAGTTGCAGAAGGCAGTTGCCGACTATCTGGAAGAACTTAAAGGTAAGACGAAGGTGGAAAAACTATAGACTAGCATAACCCAAGTTTGCAAGGATGGCAGGTCTTTTAGCTTTGTCAGCTTTGCTTGGCAATTGACAACCGTTGTGTCCAGGGTTCTGACGGAGTTGGTAAATACCGCTCCTGCTGCAATAAACATTGCCGCCAAGCCACCAGGGCGTATGCAATACGCCCCTACAAAAACATCTGCCCGAATTACGTTGCCGACATAACACAATCAAACCGGGCGCTCAAGCGGCAGCGATAAAAACGGAACCATGCATAACTTTCCGGTCAGCAATATGACCGTGCGTGTGCCGGGCAGATGATAAAGCTTCGATAAGGCCGTGAAACAAAAGGGGGTGACCGCGTTACAGTCGCCCCCTTTGCTACATATCGTACGCCAGCCAGTTCCAGTGCCTAGCAGGACTATTTGGCCTGTTTCTCCGCAGCCGCTGTCGATCCGGACGGCTCAATCCCGAAATCCTTGCCTTCCTTGGGGGGCTTGGCTATCACGATCATAAAAGGTACCGCTTTTCCCGGAGCTACTTCCAGATTGGCCAGCGAATCGCCAAACTGATTTGCCATGGCCGTCTCAATCTTTTCCAAAGGCAGTTCTGCCAGCTGTTCTTCAGTCAGCACGTTCCCCCCGAATGCAACCTTGCTGGCCAGAACCTGTCCTTTGGCGTCAAAAACGATCCCTTTTACCTGAAGCGCTGCCCGCGGCTTTGGAAAATCGTTGACCGCTTCGCCTGAAATCACCAGAAGCTGGCCGGCCGACTTGTTTTTCACATACGAGGCCTTGACCGCCCTGACGCTGATCTTGCCGCTCTCCTGAACCGTCTTGCCTTTGTCGTCCGAAGGAGAGGGGGGTGAGGTCGAGAATCCAAAGTATCCGAGAACTCCTACAAGCAGAAGGGCCGCAGCAGCCAGGAAGCCGGTCAGCAGCGGATCATGCTTGCGCCGGGAGGCGATCGAGAGTGGAGGAAGTTCATCCTGCCTGGTTGACCTTACGTCCTGCATGAAGGCCTTTTTTATGTCTTCATCAGCGGCCTGTGCCGGATTTTCATACGGCTCAACCAGCGGAGCGAAGAGTATCTCCTGAGATGGTTTCAACTCGTCCGGGTTAACCTGCTGTACCGCCACGGAAGTAAGCTCATCACCGAAGTCGATCTCGCCCAGGCTGAAAGGGGCATCTGAACCGCTGTCCAGCGTGAGGGAAGATGTCTTGCTTCCGGTGTCCAGCGAGCCCATGTCCATGGAATCAGCAAAACTGTCGGTGCCGAAATCAAAAGGATTGGCCTCTGCCGGCTCTTCGACCGGCGGTGATACGACCGTCCCGAACATGTCGTCATCAGAAAAGTCAAGACCCTGTGCGGCTTCTTTTTCGACTGGAGCCGGTGTCACAGGTGATTTCTGAATCATGGTCTTGTCGCCGAAGTCAGCCGAGGCCGGCGCAGCGACCATCGTCTTGTCGGCGTCAGGGCCGCCGCCGAAATCAAAACTGTCGAAGTCCACTTCAGCCTGGGTTGAGGGATCATCATTGCGTTCAACAGCAAAACCCTGCTCGCCCTCCAGGGATGAAAGGCTGAAGTCGTCATCTGCAGCGGCTGCAAAGGTAGAATCCGCAGCGGAAGTCTCAAAGGGGTTGGAATCCATACGGACGGTACCGTCCGTGGCCTCGTCGATAGAGTCCGTGTTGAATGAAAACCGGACCGGCTCTTCCTCTTCAGGCTGCTGCTGAGGCGGCAGTGAAAACGAGGCCGCCTCCTTGCTGCTGGCAGGAGCCTGCTCAAGCGAGGAGGCAAAATCAAATGAATCAGTCTCCGGCTGTTCTTTGGTTACGGTGAAGACATGCTTGCATTTGGCGCAACGAACCTTGACGCCTTTGTCCGTGACTCTTGAATCATCGAGTTTGAATTTGGCCTGGCACTGTTCGCATCTAATAATCATCCGCGACTCCTCTGTGAGGATTGTGATGTTTTGCTGTTGTATGAAATGACGGAAAGGCCTGAAACAACGCTTGTCCTATATCAGAAAGGCTGAGCCGTGTCAAATCAATACACTGGTTATTTCCCGCCATTGGCAGTCGGTTGCGGGCAGATTCCGGCAATCGGACAATTCAGGCATAACGAGGCGTCTTTGCCGTCGCAGCCATCGCTGATGCCCAGGTGGGCCAGCGAAAAGTCGTATTTGACCGGATCTTCAGAATCAAGCTGTCTGAGCGCAGAGGTGATTTCACGCGCCATACGCCAGTCAGCCGTCTTTCTGGCGGTGAAACCCAGGTACTTGCAGATGCGGCTGATATGGGTATCTACCGGAATCACGAGTTGAGATGGCGAAACGCCCTGCCAGAGACCAAGATCAATTCCGTCTTCCTGGCGCACCACCCAGCGCAGAAACATGCAGAGGCGCTTGCAGGCGCTGCCTGAGGCCGGAGCTGGAAACAAAAACGGAAAATATGAATCGTCCGGAATTTCTATCGTTTTGAACACCCGGCTGTAATCCTGATTCAGAACCCGGGCGGTATAGCTGTTCAACGCCTGAGTCAGATCCACGGCATCGGGATCATAGCCGCGCAGAAAAAAAGCTTCGACGCTGCCGGTCTGCTCCGTCATCATCCGGATGGACCATAACAGGGCGCACAGATCACGGCCATCATTGAAGCGATGCCTGAATCCCGCGAAAACCTGTAGTCCGCGCTTCGGGTCGAAATTCTCGATGTATCGCCGCGGAGAATCCCCCAGCTTCGAAAATATCAAGCCCAGCGTTCTGAGGATGATTGCGACATTACCGTAGGCGAAGGCCGCAGCGATTACAGCCGCTACTTCGCGGTCGGCCGGGTCGCCATAGTTGTGACAGAATGAGAGCGGATCGTTGGCCAGATGCAGCGGGGAACGTTCGGCGTAAAGATTATCCAGTATGGTTTTGGTCTTGTCATTCGGCATGATGGCAGAATACAGGGGCGCATCATCAGGGGCAAGGTATAATTTTACTGAAGGGCGGTGGAGGCTATAACCCCATAAA
>JACRCG010000212.1 GCA_016219145.1 Deltaproteobacteria bacterium
AGACGGTGCAGCGGCTTACCGAGCAGCTTCCTGGCTCCGGTTTTCAGCCGTGGCTCCCTGGGCACCGCCAGTTTCGCGGCGCTGGCAGCCAGCTTGCCAAAGCTGAGTTGCTTCCCGCCAGGGCCAAGCACGATTCCGTTCTCGGCCCGACAGGCTGCCGGGTCAACCTTCCACCTTCCGGCAGCGGCTGCCACCAGCATCTCACGCGCCGCTGCCCCGGCCAACGATAACCTTTCCCACTCGGAGCGAACGCTGGTGCTGCCGCCGGTAACCATGATCGGCCCGAACTGGGCATGATTGTACTCGGGAGCAACCGGCGAGGGCTGGAAGCGCACCTTTTGCCAGTCACAGCACAGCTCCTCGGCCAGCAGCATCGGCAGTGAAGTATAGACCCCCTGCCCCATTTCGGATTTGTTGACAATCACCGTCACCGACTCGTCCGTTCCGATGCGAAGGAAGGCGTTGGGAGCAAACAAAGCTTCGCCTGATGCGGCCGCATCGCGATTGCCAAAAGGAATATGACAGGCCAGCAGCAGGCCGCCTCCGGCCAGTGCGCTGGTCTTCATGAACTGTCTCCGGCTGATTCCGGTCCCCTCGCTCATGACTTCTTCCCTCCCTTCATTGACGCTCCGGCACCGGCGGCATGGATTGCACGGCGGATGCGGCCATATGTGCCGCAGCGGCAGAGATTACCGCTCATGGCACTATCGATGTCGGCATCGGTCGGTTTCGGCTTATTCCTGAGCAGCGCCACTGCTGACATGATCTGCCCCGGCTGGCAGTAACTGCACTGGGAGACCTCCTGTGCCAGCCAGCATTTCTTGACCGGATGTTTTTCCGGTATTCCTTCAATGGTAATGATTTTCTTTCCCCGCACTTCCCCCACCGGGGTGACACATGAACGCAAAGGATGTCCATCAACGAGGACAGTACAGGCGCCACACAGACCCTCGCCGCAGCCGAACTTGGAACCGGCAAGCCCCAGCTTTTCCCGGAGAACCCAAAGCAGCGGGGTGTCCGGACTAACATCCACCCGCTGTTCCTTTCCATTGACGCGGAATACGACCATCATGCACCTCCGTTCAGGTTTTGAGCGTTGTCCTTGAAGATATCTGTTAGACAGACATAAAATTATAGCGGATATTTTCTGTTTGGGAAGTGGACCTTGTGAAGTAAACTGGTGGACGTTGCTTGACATCCTTCAAATCGATAATATTTTAGACGGGGACAACCTTGGAAGACGCAGCTGTGCTTTAACGTACTGACATGCACATGCAAGTCGGGGAGATGAAAGGAGTCAAACCATGACCGAAAGCGGAAAGCAGATCCCGTCCTATAGGGTCACCTGCCGGTCGTGCGGCACGGAGAACCGCATTCCGGCCGACAAGGAAGGGATACAGGGACGTTGCGGGAACTGCCGCAAGACATTGCCGCCGATGTACTTTCAGCCCAGAGCTATGAACACCGGCAACTTCGATGCATTCCTGGCAAGCTATCCCGGACCGGTACTGGCCGAATTCTGGGCTCCCTGGTGACCGCACTGCACATCATTCGCACCGGCGGTGCGAAACACAGCAGAAAAACTGGCCGGGAAAGCGGCTGTCATCCAGATCAACAGCGAAGAAAACCCGGCCCTGGCATCGCGCTATGGTCTACGCGGCATACCCGTAACAATACTTTTGAAGGACGGACGTGTTGTCGACCAGCTGGCCGGAAACCAGTCAGTTGAAGCGCTACTGGCCTGGTTTTATCGTAACCGGTAAGTTCTCTTCTGCCACATTTCCGGACCATCATATCATATTGAAACCCGGGTAACATTTGCCGGACCATGCTGAACCGTTCTGGCGTATTTCACCGCAGGCATTCCAAAGGTCATGACATAGCCGATCACATGATCCTCCGGAATGCCGAGCAGACCACGCATCCCCGGTAATAGGTCGAAGATCCCCCATTTGACCAGTCCGTTCCATAGCGTACCCACCCCCTGGCACTGGGCATACAGCTCGAAGCAGGAAAGCGCGATCAGGCAGTCGGGCACCGGAGATGCCGCATCGCTGGGCGCAGAGGCAATCAGCAGATGCGGCGCATCGCGAAAGAGGATATCCACCCGCTTTTCCTCCCACAACCTCACAAAATTGGCAAAAAAAACCATCTCAGCCGGAAGCCGCATTTCCCTTACCAGGCGCCCGAGCCTATCCATGACTACTTCCCGCAACCGGACCAGCTTCAGGCGATCATCGACCACAGTGAATAGCACGTCTCGGGAGTTAACCCCGGTCGGCGCCTGCCAGGCCACATCCAGCAGGTGCTGCATCAATTCCGGCTCCAGATTTTCCTGCTTGTAGCGACGAACCGAGCGGCGCCCCCTGATCAACACTTCCATCCGGTCGGGTTCCGGAAAAGCACCATTCAACGGCTGGCAGTTAGACGGATCGACTCCGAGTATGGAGAGCGCGCCGGTCGGGCAGACAGCCAGGCAATGTTGACAGCGGTAACAGGAGGATTCCTTGTCTGTGACAATGACTGGCAAGCCATCCTGCATGGAAATAATCCGGGCCGGGCAGTCGTCAACACATTCGCCGCAGCGCGTGCAGAGAGAATCTTTAACGTTAAAATCAAGCATTTTACATTCTCCTGTTCTGATCTGTTCAGTAAATTGAAGTTAATGCACCTATCCTGCTTATCAGGGTTGGGTGTTATTCGAATGATTGCTTTTAATAGCTAATCTGGTATTAACTGTCATCCAAATTCATGTGACCAATCCGTGGAGAATACGCATGCACTCAAAATCAACCGGCATTAATATCGGTGTCAGCGCCTGCCTGCTCGGTGAACGCGTCAGATATGACGGCGGACACAAACATGACCGTTACATTACCGATGTTCTCGGTTCCTTCTTCAACTTTGTTCCGGTCTGCCCGGAAGTCGGCTGTGGCCTGCCGGTTCCGCGTGAATCGATGCGACTGGAGGGGAATCGGGATGCCCCGCGCCTGATCACCGGCAAGAGCCGCATCGACAAGACGGATCAGATGTCAGCCTTCTGTAAGACGAAGGTCACGGAACTCGAATCCCACGATCTATGCGGCTTCATCTTCAAGAAGGACTCCCCCAGCTCGGGCCTTTTCCGCGTAAAAATCTACAACAACGGGGTCGCCGTAAAAAACGGCACCGGACTGTTTGCCGCCGAGGTTGTAAAGGCCTTCCCGCTGCTGCCGATGGAGGAAGAGGGACGCCTGAACGACCCGGCAATCAGGGAGAACTTCATCGAGAGGGTATTCAGTTATCGGCGCTGGAAGGATTTTCTGCAAACAGTCCCGACCACAGGTAAACTGGTTGAGTTTCACACCGCCCACAAACTGTTGATGATGGCCCACAGCCCGCAGGTCTACCGTGAAATGGGCTCATTGGTGGCGCATGGCAAGGAGTTGAACTTGCCAGTACTGCTCGGGCGCTACCAGGAACTTTTCATGAAAGGACTGGCACTGCAGGCTACCGTCAAAAAGAATACCAACGTGCTGCACCACATCATGGGCTACTTCAAGCAGGAACTGACAGCGGCTGAAAAGAGCGAACTTCTGGAGATTATCGACCAGAACCGGAACCACCTTCTGCCGATGATTGTACCGGTAACACTGCT
>JACRCG010000211.1 GCA_016219145.1 Deltaproteobacteria bacterium
CACTATCACACCTACCACGATTGTCAGGAAAATCGAGTGTTTCAGTGTAAAACGGAACAGGGTGCCTTCTTCGCCGACCATGCCGCAGGCTGCGGTGGCAACGGCCAGAGATTGCGGGGAGATCATCTTGCCCATGACGCCGCCGCTGGTGTTGGCCGCGCCGGTCAGGATCGGACTCAATCCAAGCTGTTCGGCGGTGGCTTTCTGCAGGCCGCCGAAGAGGACATTGCTGGAGGTGTCGGAGCCGGTCAGGAAAACACCCAGCCAGCCCAGGAACGGTGCGATGAACGGAAACCAGTGTCCGGTTTTGGTAAAGACCAGGCCCAGGCAGTTGGTCATGCCCGAGGCGTTCATGACATAAGCCAGTCCTAGCACAGAGGCTACGGTTACCGCAGGGAAACGCATGTCATAGAGGGTCTTGCCGGCAATTTTTAAAACGTCGCCGAATCCGACGCCGCAGATCAGGGCCGACAGGAAGGCCGCAATCAGGATCGCGGTGCCGGCGGCAGACATGAAGTTGAAGTTGTACTTGGCCGGCAGTTTGGCCGGAACCTGGTCGGTCACGGCTTTGCCCAGCGCCTTGAACTGGTCCTTGGCTACGATCTTGTTCTTTTCCAGATCATCCTTGACCAGCTTCTGGATATCAGCTGCCTTTTTCGAGATTGCGTTGAATCCGGCATACCGATCATCCGCAAGCAGAGTGTCTTTACCGATCAAGCCCTGTTCTACCGCCACGAAGCTGTCTTCGAGTGCCCGTAAATCTTTCAGCAAGGTGACGGCTGCTGCAAGCTTCGGTTCACTCGCAGGCAATACGGCCAGGAGCTTGTCAACTTCGGCCTGTACCGTTGAAATCTTCTTCAACCCGTCTTCCGGCTTGGAAACCTTCTTGACGATCATGTTATCGAGTCCAGCCACGGTGATTACAACCTTGCTCTTATCGAGTTGCGCCTTGATCGAGGGGATGCCCCACAGAAGAACCATAACGGTCAGGGCCAGATATGGAGCCCAGGCACGGAACACTTCGGCCACGGTGTAATGGTGCTGCTCTTTTGAGCCGCTGTGCGTTTCATGGTCAAAGACATAGTTTTCCCTGGGCTGCCAGACCTGAAGCAGGGCCACCAGCGCCACCATCGATGCCAGTGAGGCGGTGATGTCCGGAAGATACGGTCCCAGGTAGCTGGCGGTTGCCCACTGTGAAACGGCGATGGTGATACCGCAGACAATGATGGCAGGCAGCACTTCAATGGTTTTTTTCCAGCCGACCATGATCAGAATTACATAGAACGGGATCACTACCGAGATGAACGGCAGCTGGCGACCGACCATGGTGGAGAGCTTCATCATGCCGTCATCGCCGTAACCCATAACGCCGGCCAGGGCCACCACCGGAATTCCTATGGCGCCGAAGGCAACCGGTGCGGTATTGGCGATCAGGCAGACACCGGCGGCATAAAGCGGACGGAAGCCGAGTCCGACCAGTGTCGCCCCGGCTATGGCAACCGGCGTACCGAATCCGGCGGCACCCTCGATAAATGCACCGAAACAGAAAGCTATCAGCAGCGCCTGGATGCGACGGTCGCCGGTCACGCCGGCCAGCGAAGCACGGATAATCTCGAACTGGCCACCCTTGACTGTGATGTTGTAAAGGAAAAGTGTCGTTATAACTATATAGAAAACCGGGAACAGACCGAAGGCGGCACCCTGCATGAATGCCAGCCCGGCCAGCTTGGCCGGCATGCCCCAGACCGCTATTGCGATCGCAAGTGCCGAGGCTACCGCCAGCGGGCCGGCCTTGTGCGCTTTCATCTTCAATACGGCCAGGCAGACGAAGATGACTACCAGAGGGACTGCGGCGATCAACGCCGACAAGCCGAGACTTCCTCCTGCGGGGGTATAGGTTTGAATCCAGGGCATATCAGATTTCTCCTTTCAATTTCGAGATTTATTTGCCGTAATTTTTCAGACTATACTTATACATAAAACATTAATTCAAACCTGATTTCGAAATAGAATCAAGTTATGTAAATTTGTATTACCAATTATCCTTTTTAAAAAAACCTGTCAAGGGTTTTTTTAAAGCATCTATAAACGCTGTTGACAAGCGGATATAACTTGATCTAGGGTGAGATGTAATGTGGCTTTACAAGTATATATATTGATTACAATGTTATACATCCGTTGCAGTGCCGATTAGATTGATTTTCAGTAATAAAACCTTTTTTCAAAATCGTTGAACTGCAAGCTTTTAGTGGTCCGATTGAATCACGGGTACATTGCTGTTCAGAGCGCATCAGGAGTCAATTGTATGAAGGGAGAAGATGGTATGTACGAACAGTTCAAGACCAGAGCCGAGGGGGTCAGCGCGGAAGTACATCGACTTGAAACCATGACGGCAGCTCTGGAGTTCATTATCGCTTTTCTAAAAGAAGAGGGGCTGCGTGATACTCCGCAACACCATGCACTCTGGGCCGATTGCGCGTTTCTGGATGGAAACTTCCGACAATCTCTAAGCGAGGTTGCCGGCCTGAAATTCGACGTTACACAGAAGCTGGCCGCGGAAGCGAAGTTCGGCATCAGCCAGATGCAATGGGCCCTGGCGGATACCGGTACGCTGGTGCAGGATTCCAGCGCGATCGAACAACGTCTGGTATCTTCACTACCCGCGATTCACATTGCCCTTGTCCCTACCTCCGGCATCCTTCCAGACATGCCGACCCTGTTATCCAGCATTCATCCGGGTGACTGCGCCTACATCGCGATGATTACAGGGCCCAGCCGCACCGCGGATATCGAACGGGTGCTGACCATCGGCGTGCATGGTCCTGAGCGGCTGGTCATTGTTTTCTGCGACGAACTGGGAGGTGGCAACTGATGTCAAACGAATTCAAGGAATCCATTCACAGGGCGGTCAACAACGCCAACCTGACCGGCGCTCTGGGCAAATTTTCAGAAGCCTACAAGGTCAATCGCGCCAAGGCTTACGACGGGATCGACTTCGAAGAGCTGCGCGGCAGGATCGCCGATCTGAAATCCTATGCCGCGTCACACCTGGACCAACTTTCGGAACAGTTCGCCAGAAACGCCGAGGCTCGTGGAGCCAAGGTTTTCAGGACCAGCGATCCTGCAATGGTCAGGGAATACATCCTGAAGGTGGCTCGTGACAACGGTGTCAGGAATATCGTCAAATCCAAGTCGATGGCCACCGAGGAGATCCATCTCAATCCCTTTCTGGAAAAGGCCGGCATTTCTGTGGGAGAGACCGACCTGGGTGAATGGATCATCCAGCTGGCCGGCCAGACCCCTTCGCACATGGTGA
>JACRCG010000208.1 GCA_016219145.1 Deltaproteobacteria bacterium
CGCCAGAGAAGTCTGCGTCTACGTGATCGACAACGACCTGGCCCGCAAATTCCCGACGTGAAAATATTATCCCATCCAAGCCCCCTCCCCTCAAACTCGCCCTTGCCTTCGGCCTGAAATTGTTTTACTTTCATAAGGTTAAACTACTTGGCCAGAACAAGTCGGCAACACTAGCTGCAAGTTCTTCCACAATCAATCGGCGAAAGGGCACGAATGCCAACTGAAGAAGCTGTTCTCAACACCCCGCCCGCATCCGTAAGCGATGCGATCATTGCCGCCGTCGGCGATGGCATAACTGTTCACGACAGGGATTTCAGGATCATTTACCAGAATCAGGTCATGCAGAATATTTTCGGCGAGTGTGTCGGCAAAACCTGCCACGAGGCCTATAACCAATCAAGCACGATATGCAACGAATGTCCGGTTGCAACCTGCTTTTCCAACGGCGAGGTTCACACCGTGGAACGGATTGTGAACATTGGAGATAAAACCTTTGTCTTTGAAAACTGCGCTTCACCGATCCGTGACAAGAACGGCACGATCGTGGCCGCGGTTGAAGTCGTTCGTAACGCGACCGAACGCAAGGAGGCGGAAGAGAAGATTACCAAGCTGAAAAACCTCTACGATGCCCTGAGTCGCACGAACAAGGCCATTCTGCACAGTGGCCACAGGGATTTCCTCTTCCGGGAAATCTGCCAGATCGCGGTAGAACACGGCAAGCTGTCCCTGGCCGTGATCGGCACAATCGACCGGGAAACGGGCAGTATCACTCCGGTTGCCAGTTGCGGCAGGGCCTCAAGCTACCTGGATTCGCTCTCCGTATCCTCTGATATAGGTCGTGAAGAGGGGCGCGGCCCCACCGGAATAGCTATACGCGAAGGAGTGCCGTACATTTGCAACGATTTCCACGGGGACCCTACGACCGGTTTATGGCGTGCCGCTGCCACGGAATTCGGCATCAACTCCTCGGCAGCGTTCCCGATCAAGTTCAAAGGTGAGAGCGTGGGCGTACTGAAGGTTTACGCCGACAAGAAAGGGTTCTTCGACCCGGAGATAATCGATCTGTTCCAGGAAATGGTCGATAATGTAAGCTTTGCCATCAAGAATTATCATCGCGAAGAAAAACGACGCTTGGCCGAAATCGCACTGCAGGAGAGTGAGATGCGTCTGAAGCTCGTTCTTGAAGGAAGCAACGATGGCTATTGGGATTGGGATATAGAGACCGGAATCGTCAACATGAGCCCACGTTTTGCCGAGATGATCGGCCGCGATCAAGACGATGCCGCATTGACCATTTCCGAGCTGATGAATCTGGTGCATGCCGATGATAAACCGCGCGTTCGCAACGTTGTTTATGACCGGCTGTCCACGACCACTTCCGCCTTCGACACCGAATTCCGCATGACTTGCACCGCGAATGGCTTCAACTGGTTTCGCTACCGGGGAAAGGTGGTATCCAGGGATGAGCATGGCGCTCCTTTGAGGGTGTCGGGCGTTGCCAGCAACATAACTGAGAAAAAGAGGCAGGAGGAGGAGCTGAACTATCTGAGTACCCACGACACGTTGACCGGACTCTTCAACCGCGCCTATTTCGACACGGAGATGGTAAGGATGGCGAACAGTCGCCAGTACCCGCTCGGCATTGTTGTCGCCGACGTTGACGGGCTCAAGAATGTCAACGACAACTTCGGCCATGCGGAGGGGGACCAACTCATCAAACGGGCGGCACTGGCGCTCAGGAATTCCTTCCGAGGTGAAGACGTAGTGGCCCGCATAGGCGGAGACGAATTTGCTGTTATTCTTCAAAATGCGGACGAGTCCTCGGTCAAGGAGGCAATCAAACGGGTACTGGTATTCCAGTCCGAAATCAACCGCGAACAGAGCGGCCATGCCTTGAGTATTTCACTGGGTTCGGCCACGGCCGAAAGCAGCGAACAGCTGCACAGCGCTTTAAAACAGGCGGATTCCCGGATGTACTACTATAAGATCCGCAGAAAGCAACAGACTGTGGCTTGAACCCATCATCAGGGGTAACGACACCATGAATCTCGACCGCATTCCACACGATGAGCTGCATGACCTTCTCTGCCGGATGCCGAAAGCAGAACTGCATATCCACATCGAAGGCTCACTGGAACCGGAACTGATCTTTAAGCTGGCAAGAAGGAACCGGATTCATCTTCCCTACCAATCCATTGAGGAATTGCGTGCGGCCTATGATTTTACGGATCTGCAGAGTTTTCTGGACATCTACTATGCCGGAGCCAGCGTGCTGCAAAATGAAGAGGATTTCTTCGATATGGCCTGGGCTTACCTGGAACGGGCCAAGGCCGACAATGTTGTCCATGCGGAGATTTTTTTCGATCCGCAGACTCATACGGCCAGGGGCATACCGTTTGAAACGCTGATCAACGGCCTGGATCGGGCAATCCGGCTCGGCCGTGAAGAACTGGGATTGAGCGCCTCACTGATACTCTGTTTTCTGCGTCACCTGAGTGAAGAGGATGCATTCGGAGTGTTGGAAGAGGCGCTGCCGTTCCGCGACAGATTCATCGGAATCGGCCTTGACAGCAGCGAACGCGGGAATCCACCGGAGAAATTCGCCGGGTTATTTGCCCGCTGCCGGGAGCTGGGACTGCGGCTGGTGGCCCATGCCGGAGAAGAAGGGTCTGCCGAATACATCAGCCATACCCTTGACCTGCTGAAAGCGGAAAGAATCGACCATGGCGTGCACTGTCTGGATGATCCGCAGCTTGTCGCAAGACTGGTGCGGCAACAGACACCACTAACCGTATGCCCACTATCCAACGTGAAACTCCGTGTTTTCCCTCATCTCTCCGGTCACAACATCGGCAGGCTGCTTGCTGCCGGCATTGCCGCCACCGTCAATTCCGATGATCCGGCCTATTTCGGCGGATACCTGAACCGCAATTACACCGCTACTTTCGAGGCCCTGCCCGAGCTCGGTGCAAATGAGGCCTATCAGCTGGCGCGCAACAGTTTTCAGGCCAGTTTTGTCGATGAAAGTATCAAGGCTGCATGGATCAGGGAACTGGATGAATTCTTTACCAGTTATCCTATGACGACAAAATATAAACAATAAACAAGGAAACGCACCATATGAAACCTGGCTGGTTTGTTCGTGGAGATATTGACGGTTTTTTCGGGCTTTTCGTAGACAACCTGTTGCAGTTGATGCTGATTGCAGTGCTGTGTGGAAATGTATGCGGCATGCCGCCTGAACTTGTTTATGGCAGGATTCTGCCCGGCGCGGCCCTTTCGATCCTGTTCGGCAATCTGTTCTACGCCTGGCAGGCCAGAAAGCTGGCCATCAGCAGCGGACGGATGGATGTCACCGCGCTGCCTTACGGCATCAACACCGTCAGCCTGATCGCCTTCGTTTTCCTGATCATCGCCCCGATCTATTTCGAAACCAAGGACCCGAACCTGGCCTGGCAGGCCGGGCTGTTCGCATTCCTGGCCAGTGCCGTTTTGGAGTGCATCGGCGCCTTTGTCGGCGACTGGCTCCGCCGGCACACCCCCAGGGCGGCGCTGCTGTCGTCCCTGGCCGGCATCGCCATAACCTTCATCTCGATGGGCTTCGTTTTCCAGATATTCGCAATGCCGGCCATAGCGGTTGTGCCGGCTCTGTTCGTGATCTTTGTCTATGGCGGCCGGGTCAAGCTCCCGCTGGGGCTTCCGGGCGGCTTCATCGCGGTGGCGCTGGGCGTGGCCATCGGCTGGCTTCTGCGCTGGGGCGGACATCCGTATTTCCAGCCGCTTGAGGAACCGTACCGGTTCACCCTGCACTTCCCCAAGGCCGCCTTTGGCGACTTGCTGGCTTTCATGCTAAACAACCAGGGCTGGAAATACTTCTCGGTAATCTTCCCGATGGCACTGTTCAACGTGATCGGCTCACTCCAGAACCTGGAAAGCGCCGAAGCGGCCGGTGATCGCTATGACACTCGTTCGTCGCTTCTGGTCAACGGCATCGGCTCGATAGTGGCGGCCTGTCTGGGCAACCCTTTCCCGACAACGATCTATATCGGCCATCCCGGGTGGAAGGCGATGGGAGCAAGATGGGGCTACTCGATACTGAATGGCGTAGTGATCACGATCCTCTGCCTGATCGGCGGTGTCACACTGGTGCTCAAGGTCGTGCCGATGGAAGCGATGATCGGCATCCTGCTCTGGATCGGCATGATAATCACGGCCCAGGCGTTCCAGGAGGTTCCCAGGAAGCATAGTATCGCGGTGGCCCTGGGGCTGATGCCGGCACTGGCGGCCTGGGCGCTGCTGCTGATAGAGACCGCCCTGCGCAAGGCCGGCACTGGCCTGTTTGACATTGCCCCGAAGTTCGGCGGAGACCTCTACGTGTACGGCATCATCTCCATGAGCCAGGGGTTCATGATCTCCTGTATGGTTCTTTCCGCAATGATGGTGCATGTGGTCGAGCGCCAGTTCTTCAAGGCGGCGATCTGGACGGCTACCGCAGCCCTGCTCTCCTTTTTCGGCGTGATCCATGCCTATGTACTTACTCCTGCGGGGGTGCAGAACAGGTTCGGGTTCGGCGCAGCAAAGGATTTTGCGGCAGCCTACCTGATCGCGGCACTGCTGCTGGTTGCCCTGCACTACTATAACCGTGACAGTGAGC